>JAFRGU010000148.1 GCA_017433675.1 Clostridia bacterium | reverse complement strand
CCGCGGCCCAAACGACAACAAGCCGGAGTTTTACGCCGGTTCAATGGAGCACTGATGCAAAGAGAAAGATTGGAATGCTGGAAATCACATTTGCAATAGGAAACGAACAGCATCTGAAGGATTGCTGGGATGCACTCTGCCAGTCAACGCCCGGCGAAAGATATCTTCGATCCTTCCTTCAACGCTTATCGCGTAGTTGGTGAGATCCTAGGCAAAGCATTCAGCGATGGACTAAAGCTCAAATAAGTGTGAGAAACCAACACCCTTGTCTTTATGTTTGGTTTATATAGGTTTATCATGCGAAACGGGATTGCCGCGCCAAGGCAGTCCCGTTATCTTTTGAAACAATTTATTACCTTTTAAGTACGTAAAAGGTGATTTCTGAGAGGCAGAGCACTTTTTTATCTCTTCGAAGGCACTTTTGAAACAACTTCTCGCTCAAAAATGAAAAAACCTCCCAATGGATTGATCTTTGGTCAATAATCTGAGATACAACCAGGGAGAATGCAAAGAGCAGATTTGCATTTACATCAATATTAAGGCTAAACAAGACTTAATATTTCCAAATGAGACGGGCAGGCGAGTGCTCAATGAGCCATACTGCCATCGTACCAAACTGTCAGGAGGTGGAAACATGAAGACGGTACCCAACGACGAATGGCTGGAGGAAACAATGGCGGAATTGACGGAAGAGGAATGCGAAACGCTCTGCCAGGTTGTGGAGTTTACGCTCCTCCAGATGCAGATGGAATCCCATCGGGAGCAGCTTCGGAAAATGACGGCGGAGGAACGCCGGCTGTTCTGCAACGACGTGGAAAAGGATGCCGCCCGGCTCTTCGGAAACCGGACCGGTAAGTTCTTCAACGAAATGGCCGGAAGTCCGGGACCGCGGAAAGCGGACGACAGGGAGCTGGGCCGAAGAATCATGGCGAAACGCAACGTCAACTACCGGGGTACAGATCCGGACGAAGAAGGGAGGAATATATAATGAAGAAACAACGTCGCAGGAATCCGGACGGGGTGAAGGCCGAACGGAACGTTTTCACGAAGATGCCGTTCCCGATGAACGAGAGCGGGCCGAGGTTCGTGACTGTGCCGGCGGAGCTCACGATGATGGCCACGGACGGATTCTCCAATCCGGTTGCCCATCTGGGAGCCGCTTCCCCGCTCATGGCCGACTGGTCCTTCGAGCGGTCCGGGCTGACGCAGGACCGGGAAAGGCTGACCGCGATGTACCGGGAATGCGCGATCGCCAAACGGATCATCGACATGCCCAGCGAGGACATGACGCGAGGGTGGTATACGCTGACAAGCGCCATGCTGGAGGAAGCCGACCTGAACAACCTGAGAGACCTGGAGGCGAAGCACAGCATCCAGCAGGAGATCGCCAACGCGATCCGGTGGGCCCGGCTGTATGGCGGCGCCCTGGCAATCATGATCATCCAGGGACACGAGGATTACATGCACACGCCGCTGGAACTAGGCGACCTGATTCCGGGCAGCTTCAAGGGGCTGTATGTCGCAGATCTGACGCAGGGGATCATCCCGAGCCCCGAGCTGGAGGACGACCTGGACGAGCCGACTACGGGCTGCCCAAGTACTACGACATCGAGATGGGCGTGAATAAGGAGCGGACTGTCCGGATCCATCACTCCCGGGTGCTCCGGTTCATGGGTCGCGAGCTGCCGCACAACGAGGCGGCAGACAACAACTACTGGGGCGCCAGCGAACTGGAGCACCCCCTGGACGAGATCCGGAGATACGCGGTTACCTGCGAGAACATCGCACAGCTGGTTTACCAGGCGAACCTGATTACCCTGAAGATGGGGAACATCGGGGCGGACCTGGCATACGGAAGCGACCGGCGACGGCAGGCCGTGGAGCAGATGATCGAGCAGCAGAACCGGCTACGGACTTCCTACGGGGTGCAGATCATGAGCGCGGAGGACTCCATGGAGAACCACCCCTATCACTTCGGGGGAATGGCAGAGATCAAGGAGTCCCTGATGATGGACGTGGCCGGGGCAGCGGAAATGCCGGCCACGATGCTGTTCGGCCGGTCTCCCCAGGGGATGAACGCGACGGGGGAGGCAGACATCCGGAACTACTACGACAAGATCGACCAGCAGCGGGAGCGGATCCTGCGGCCGGCACTGGAGAAGCTGCTGCCGGTGATGGCCATGTGCTGCTGGGGATTTGTGCCGGAGGACATGCGGATCAGCTTCGAGCCGGCAATGACCATCGGGCCGGCGGAAAGCAGCCGGATCTCCAAAGAGGAAGCAGAGCAGATCAGCCTGCTGTATGAAAAAGGGATCATTACCCGGGAGGAGGCCAGGGCGGAACTGACCGGCAACGGCCGGAAGACGGGGAGGTGGGGACATCTGGCATGACGAACATTGCGGAGCTCATCACGCACATCCTGAAGCAACCGGAGGAGCTGGGCCGGCTGGTCGGGTTCAAGGATCTGACGCCGATGCATGGGGAATGGATCCGGGAGATGATCAACGGGGAGGGGGACTACACGCTGCAGGCCCACCGGGGATCCTATAAATCCTCCTGCCTGGCTGTAGCCATCTCGATGCTGATGATTTTCCGGCCGACGAAGAACATCATTTTTCTGCGGAAAACGGACAGCGACGTGGCGGAGATGCTGGGGATGGTGGGGAAAATCCTGAGGCAGCAGGTGATCCGGGACCTGGTGACGCAGATCTACCACAGGACGCTGACCATCACCGGCGAATCCGCGAACCATCTTTCCACCAATCTGTGGAGCTCCCCGATGGGCGCGCCGCAGCTGCTGGGGCTGGGGATCCGGAGCTCCATCACGGGAAAGCACGCCTGGTACGTGATCACGGACGACATCTGCAACAAGGACGACCGGGAGAGCCGGGCGGAGCGGGAGCGAACCAAGACCCAGTATGACGAGCTGCAGAACATCCGAAACAAGGGTGGGCGGATCATCAACCTGGGCACGCCATGGCACAAGGAAGACGTGTTCACCAAGATGCCGAATATTCACCGGTACGACTGTTACAGCACGGGGCTGATCAGCAGGGAGCAGCTGGAGCGGCTGCGGCAGAGCATGGCACCGAGCCTTTTCGCGGCGAACTATGAGCTGAAGCACATCGCGAGCAGCGAAGTCATCTTCGAAACGGCACCGCGGTTTACGGATGATCCGAGCCTGCTGAGGGATGGCGTGGCGCATGTCGATGCGGCCTACGGCGGGGGCGATTACACGGCATTCACCTGCGGAAGGCGGGACCGGGACAACGAGATTATCTACCTGTACGGAAAGATCTGGCACCAGCCGGTGGACAAGGTGATCGGGTACATCATTGACGAGGCCCGGAGACTGATGTGTGAGCCGATCAAATGTGAGACCAACGGGGACAAGGGGTTCCTGGCAGAGGAATTCCGAAAGCGGGATGTATACGCGACGGGATACACGGAAAAGCAGAACAAGTTTGTGAAGATCTGCACGTACCTGAAAAAATGGTGGCCGCGGATCATTTTTCTCGAGGGGACGGATCCGGAATACATCGACCAGATTCTGGACTACACTGTACACGCGGAGCACGACGATGCGCCGGACAGCGCAGCCTGCATCTGCAGGATCCTTGAAAACGGTTACTATTGATCTATTTTGAAGGAGGGTTTTCTTACATGGAAAAAAGCAGAAAGAATGATTCACAGCTGAAGGAAAAGGTGAACCGCGATTTCCTTCTGATGACCCCGGAGGCGCTGGACGCGCTGCACGAAATGATGACGGACAACAACATCAACCCGCTGGCCCGGGTTCAGGCTATCGCGCTGATCCTGGACCGGGGACTGGGAAAGGCGGAGGAAAGCATCCGGATCCAGACCGACCAGACGAGCATGGCGGAGGCGCAGGAGCGGCTGGAAACCCTGTTTGCCCTGGCAAAGAAGGAGGGGCCGAAGCTGATGGCGGAATGAGGGGGAGCACAAAAATTGTTGCTCTCAAGAAAAGTTGCTCTCAATCGCCGGGATGGTTGTTTCTTTCCGGCCTGACGGGCATTCTGAAAAGTTACTCTCAAGGGAAAAGTTGATCTCAAAACACAGGAGGTGAAACGCATGCTGACAAGGGATCCGGTGAAAATTCCCAGGATTCCGGGGAAAATTCGGATCATGAAAAAGGACGGAATTGAATACGTGCGCTATGAGACGGAGCGCACGTATGACCCGGAGAAGCAATATAACACGCCCAGGGCGGCGCTGATCGGAAGGAAGATCGCAGCCATGCCCGGACTCATGTATCCGAACGACAACTACGACAAATACTTCGGAGGGGATGAAGACGAAACAGAAGAGGAGCTGACGGCGGAAGAGGAGCAGTATATCCGTGAGAACAGCATCTATGGGCTGTATTCCTCCTTTTTCACCGGGCTGTATAACGAATTCCGGCAGCAGATGCGGAAGAAGGCGGATGAACCGATCAATCGGTATAAGGCCGAGAACATCAACAAGGTGATCCGGCCGCTGATGGAAATGATGAAAGGGGAGGAGTACGCGGAGCTGCTGGGGCTGATCGAGACCGGGGAGGAGGG
>JAFRGU010000147.1 GCA_017433675.1 Clostridia bacterium | reverse complement strand
GTCCCGGCCCCGACCAACAGAAGAAAGGAAGAATGCCCCATGAACATGAAGGATTTCAGCCTGGAAGGAAAAATTGCCTGGATCACCGGTGCCTCTTATGGGATCGGCTTCGCCATCGCCGAGGCCTTCGCAGCGGCCGGCGCTACCATCGTTTTCAATGATATAAATCAGGATCTGGTAAACAAAGGCCTCGCCGCCTATGCGGAAAAGAATATTCCCGCCCACGGCTATGTCTGTGATGTTACCAGTGAGGAGGCTGTCCTGGCGCTCGTAAAACAGATTGAGCAGGAAGTCGGCGTCATTGATATCCTGGTCAACAACGCCGGAATCATCCGCCGCATCCCCATGATCGAGATGAGCGCCGCGGATTTCCGGAAGGTCATCGATGTGGATCTGAATGCCCCGTTCATCTGCGCCAAAGCAGTTATTCCTTCCATGATCGAAAAAGGCCATGGAAAGATTATCAACATCTGCTCCATGATGAGTGAGCTCGGCCGGGAAACCGTCTCTGCCTACGCGGCGGCCAAGGGCGGCCTGAAGATGCTGACCCGGAATATCTGCTCCGAGTATGGTGAGCATAATATTCAGTGCAACGGCATTGGCCCGGGCTATATCGCCACACCCCAGACCGCGCCCCTCCGGGAGCGCCAGGCAGACGGCAGCCGGCATCCCTTCGATCAGTTCATCGTTGCCAAGACCCCTGCGGCCCGCTGGGGCACGCCGGAGGATCTGCAGGGGCCCGCGGTTTTCCTGGCCTCCGATGCCAGCAACTTCGTCAACGGGCATATCCTGTATGTCGACGGCGGCATCCTGGCCTATATCGGCAAGCAGCCCTGACCCTTTGTCTCCCCGGAGTTCCCGCTTCGGGGAGATTTCTGTCTCTGCCGGTCCATGGACGTAAATTCGGAAAGGAGGGCTCTCTTGCCTGATAGTGCAATGGTCGCCCGTTTGGATCAGTATGTCCGGCGTCTGATTACGGAATCGTCGCCGGAACGCACCATCTGGAATGTGGAAAAGCTCCGTCAGGGAGCGCCCGCCAGCTGGAATTATATTGACGGTTGTATGATGACTGCGCTTCTCTCCCTGTATGAGATCACCGGGGAACAGGAGTACTTTGATTTTGTGGAATCCTTTATCAGCGCCTTCGTGGAGGAGGATGGCTCCATCCGGACCCTGAAACCCGACGGTCACGCGCTGGATGATGTCAATGAGGGCCGGGTGCTCTTTGCCCTCTATGAAGCGACCGGGAAGGAAAAATACCGGAAGGCCGCGGATCTTCTGCACGGTTTTCTGCTCCGACAGCCCCGGACTGCCGAAGGTTCATGGTGGCATAAGCAGATTTATCCGGATCAGGTCTGGCTGGACGGGCTGTATATGGCCCAGCCCTTCTCCGCCCTGTACGAAAAGCATTTCGGCGCCGGGGACTACAGCGACCTTCTGCGTCAGTTTGCGTTGGTTCGGGATCATATGCGGGACGAGAAAACCGGCCTGTATTATCATGGCTACGACGCGTCCCGCCGGGCTTTCTGGTGCGATAAGGCGACCGGCCTCAGTGCGAACTTCTGGCTCCGGGCCATCGGCTGGTTTTCCGTTGCTCTGGCGGATCTCTGCGAAATCCTGCCGGCCGGGGAGGCATCATCCCTGAAGAAGATCTTCGCCCGGCTCATGGACGATCTGGTTCCCTTTGCGGATCCGGATACGGGTATGTATTACCAGGTTGTGGATCGTTCGGATATTCCTGAGAATTATCTGGAAACCTCCGGCTCTTCGATGATTGCCTATGCCATGCTGAAGGGTGCGCGTCTGGGTGTCCTGTCTCCGGAGTTCCGGGATCGCGGCCGGAAAACATTTGAGGGCATCGTCCGGGAAAACCTCTCCTTCTCCGGAGAGGAACTGAATCTGGAGCATATCTGTCTGGTCGCCGGCCTCGGCCCGGAAAATAACCGGCGCCGGGATGGTTCCGTCGCCTATTATCTTTCCGAACCCGTGGTGCAGAATGATGCCAAGGGCGTCGCCCCCCTCCTTCTGTGCTATACAGAGATGCGTCGTCTCTGATTGGAATTCTTCCCACTTTCATACGCAGGCAGATGGGATCCTGTCCGGATCGGCCTGCTGGTCCGGTATGTACTAAAACTGTTTTCCCGCATCACGGGTCTGAGAGTTCAGAATTGTATACTGTATTAAGGAGGCGTTTCTCTTTGCGGAACAGAATGGAACAGAAAGCCCTGGATCTGACCGTTGCCTATATCGGCGGCGGCAGCCGTGGCTGGGCCTGGGGTTTTATGACGGATCTGGCCATGGATCCTCAGATCTGCGGAACAGTCCGTCTCTATGATATCGATCGTTCCGCCGCTGCGCGGAATGAAATCATCGGGAACAAAATCAGCGCTCACCCGGATGCGGTCTCCCGCTGGAAGTATGAAGTCAGGGATTCCCTGCAGGATGCCCTGACCGGAGCGGATTTTGTGGTCATCTCGATCCTGCCCGCCACCTTTGAGGAAATGCGGACCGATGTCCATCTTCCGGAACGTCTGGGCATCTGGCAGCCCGTAGGCGATACCATCGGAGCCGGCGGCTTCATGCGGGCCATGCGGACCATTCCCATGTATGTGGAGATTGCCGAAGCCATCAAAGCATACAGTCCCGATGCCTGGGTCATCAACTATACGAACCCCATGTCCCTCTGTGTCCGCACGCTCTATCATGTTTTCCCGGAAATCAAGGCCTTTGGCTGCTGTCATGAGGTTTTCGGTACCCAGAAGCTCCTCTGTGCCATGCTGAAGGAAAAACTTGGCGTCGAAGGAGTCCGGCGGCAGGATCTGTACACGACTGTTACCGGAATTAACCATTTTACCTGGCTGACCCGCGCCTCCTGGCAGGGCGTCGATCTGATGCCCCTGTATGCGGAGTTTGCGGAGGAATACTGGGAATCCGGTTATGAAGAGGGGCAGGATAACAACTGGATGAATTCCAATTTTAACTGCGCCCACCGGGTCAAGTTTGACCTCTTCCGGCGCTACGGGGCCATTGCGGCTGCCGGCGACCGTCATCTGGCAGAGTTCACGGCGCCCTGGTACACAAAGGATCCGGAGACTGTCGCATCCTGGAAGTATAACCTCACCACTGTGGAATGGCGGATCGGCGATCTGCAGAATCGGCTCCGTCGTTCCGATGATCTGATTTCCGGAAAAGAGCCCATCGTCCTGAAACCTTCCGGGGAGGAAGGTCACCTCCTGCTGAAAGCGATTCTGGGGCTGGGCGATCTCGTCAGCAATGTCAATATTCCCAATCGCGGTCAGATTCCGAATCTGCCCCTGGGCGCTGTGGTGGAAACCAATGCCTTCTTTGGCCGGGACCGCATTGAGCCTGTCTACGCCGGTCCGGTTCCCGCGCCCATCCTGCCGCTGATTGCTCGCCATGTGTATAATCAGGAGAATACCCTCACCACGGCGCTGTCCTGTGACCGGAAACTCGGCTTCACCACCTTCATGAACGATCCCCAGCTGTCCTCGGTGATGCCCGTGGATGGCCGGAAGCTCTTTGACGATATGCTGGAAGCCCAGCGTCCCTGGCTCCCCAAAAAGTGGTTTGATTGATTTTCTTTCATAAGCTTTCCACACACAAGCCCTCCCCGTTCTTGTCCGGAGAGGGCTTTCCTGATTTCAATCATATTCAGGGTATTATCAATCACTTCGGTTATCCACAAAAAGCTAGCCGCGTTGCACTGTTGCAGCCCGGGCGGGGATTTCCCACCGGAGGACCCTTTGCCGACGCGGGTACTTAGGCGGCAGCAAGCCGATTCCGACCAGAGCGGCGG
>JAFRGU010000146.1 GCA_017433675.1 Clostridia bacterium | reverse complement strand
GACCGGGAAAGGTCAACTTTGATGCGGTGCGGCATGACGCGGGGCTGATGCTGCTCTGCTACGCCGGATCGGCGCTGCTGGGTTTCGGAATCAGCCTGATTATGACCATCGTGAGCCGGAAGGTTTCCCGGCGGATGCGGCAGGATGTTTTTGACAAGCTGATGAAGCTGCCGGTGGGATACTTTGACCGGCACCAGGCCGGGGATATTATCAGCCGGGTGAGCTACGACATTGACGTCATCTCCACATGCATGGCGACGGATATCGTCCAGATCCTGAGCAGCCTCGTGACCGTGGCGGGATCGCTGATCATGATGGTTTCCATCTCCCTGCCGCTGTCCGCGCTGACGCTGGTGACCGTGCCGGTGGCAATCGGATACACCGTGCATATGCGGAAAAAGACGCAGCCGCGATACGCCCGGCGATCCAGGAGCTACGGCGTGATGAACGGATTCGTGGAGGAGATGCTCAGCGGACAGAAGACAATTCTGGCCTATGCCTACGAAAACCGGGTCGATGAACGGTTCCGGGAAATCAACCAGGACGCAGCCGATGCCTTCTCCGACGCGGAGCACTACGGCGTGACCATCGGGCCGACGATGGGTGCCATCAACAACCTGGGGCTGAGCCTGATCGGGCTGCTGGGGGGTGTACTGTACCTGAGGGGTATGATCGATCTCGGGCGGATGTCCTCTTTCGTGCTGTACAGCCGGAAATTCGCGGGACCGATCAATGCTGTTGCGGAGGTCTTCAATGAACTGTTTTCCGCGCTGGCCGCGGCGGAGCGGGTGTTTACCCTGCTGGACGAAACCGAGGAAACGGCTGACGCGCCGCACGCGCGGGTGCTGGAGAATGTACGCGGGGATGTGCGGGCAGAGCACGTGGCCTTTGGATATGACCCCGGGAAAATGATCCTGCATGACCTGAACCTGGAAGCTCCGGCCGGGAAGCTGATTGCCATCGTAGGTCCTACAGGCGCCGGAAAGACGACGATTATCAACCTGCTGATGCGGTTTTATGACCCGGACAGCGGAATCATTTCCATTGACGGGCAGAATATCCGGACCGCGACACGCCGAAGCGTCCGCGGCGCATACGCGATGGTGCTGCAGGACACATGGGTTTTCCAGGGGACGATCTTCGAAAACATCGCTTACGGAAAGGAAAACGCGACGATGGAGGAGGTGGTGGCCGCGGCGAAGGCGGCCCGGATCCATTCCTTCATCATGCGGCTGCCTCAGGGATACGATACCGTCATCAACGAGGACGGCGGCAACATTTCCAAAGGGCAGAAGCAGCTGCTGACCATCGCGCGGGCCATGTTGTATGACGCCCCGATGCTGATCCTGGACGAGGCGACCTCGAACGTGGATACGGCGACGGAGCGGGAGATTCAGAAGGCCATGCGGGAACTCATGAAAAATAAAACCTGCTTTGTCATCGCCCACCGGCTGAGCACCATCGAGCATGCGGATCAGATTCTGGTGCTGAAGGACGGGGACGTGGTGGAGCAGGGGACGCACCGGCAGCTGATGGACCGGAAGGGGTTTTATCAGCAGCTGTATGCGGCGCAGTTTGAGTAAAGAGGGGTGAAGCAATTTGTCCAATACGAGGAGCCCAAAGACGAGAAGCGCCAAAACACAGGCGGCGATTGACTATGCCGCGATCACAGGGATGGCGGTGCTGATGGCACTGAACTATCAGATCTTCATCCTGCAGAATGCTTTTGCGCCTTCCGGGCTGAACGGACTGGCGACGATGATCCAGTACATGTTCCACTTCAGCGTCGGCTATTTTTCGCTGATCATCAACATTCCGCTGGCAATATACTGCTGGCTGTTTGTGCATAAGCGGTTCGCCCTGCGGACGATCACCTTCACACTGGTTTTCTCCGGTGCGCTGCTTCTGCTGCAGAACGAAATTGATCTGAGCCGGTTCATCTATCACACGGAGGACGGACGGTCCACCCTGCTGGCTCCCGTAGTCAGCGGCGCGATCAACGGCTTCATCTACGGGACGGTGATCCGCCACGGCGGAAGCACGGGCGGGACGGACTTCGTCGGCGAATTCGTGCATAAGCGGTATCCGGGATTCTCCATGATGCACGTGGTGCTGGCGATCAACGTTGTCATTGCGGGGATGAGCTATTTCGTATATGACTACAACATCGAGCCCGTGGCCCTGTGCATTATTTACTCCCTGCTGACGACCATGGTATCGGACCGGTGGATCCAGAGCGGGAAGCGGGCCTGGAAGGTGGAGATGATTACCTCCCATCCGGAGGAAGTGACCCAGGCCGTGATCAAGGAAATGCATCATTCGACGACCATCCTGCAGGCGACGGGCGGATATTCCCATGAAGGGAAAACGATGCTGGTCTGCGTGATCAACTATCACCAGATCGCCCACATGGAGGCGGTGCTCAGCCGGTTCCAGGATACGTTTGCGTGCGTGATGCCGGTGAACGAGACACTGGGGAATTTCCGGAAAATCCGGCAGTATGACTGAGAAACAGGTTTCCGCTTACAGGACGACAATATGGGGCTGGCAGGAAAGATCGCCCTTTGTGACCCGGAGGATATCGCTGCCGGAGCGGATCTGCGAAGGATCAAAGAGACGGGTGAAATCCTCGACAGGACCGATGGGCCAGTCAGCGTTCACCTCTGTACGGTAATGCATGGGAATGATGATCCGGGGATCCAGCTGCTCCGCCACGTCTCTGGCGGTCCGGGCGTCGATGGTATAAAAACCTCCAACGGGAAGCAGGAGGATATCCGCCTGTCCCAGGGCTTCCAGCTGATCCGCGTCCAGCAGGCAGCCCAGATCGCCCAGATGAACAACCCGAAGGCCCTCCGCTTCCAGCAGGAAGAGGAGGGTTTTTCCACGCTTGGCGCCGCCGGCGTCATCATGGTCGGCGAGGATGCCGGTGACCTTTACGTCCGGCGCGAAGGTATGGAGACCGGCGTAATCGATGACCTGGGGATGGCCTGCAATGTTTTCCACGGCATCGTGGTCGTGATGGTGGTGGGAGACGAGGACGCCGTCCGCTTCGAGAGAGGGGACGGGGTAGCCGACAGAGGCGTCAAAGGGGTCCGTGACAATGCGGAAACCGCTTTCCAGGGTGATGAGGAACTCGGCATGGCCAATGTGCTGCAATAACATAATGTTTTCACTCCTTTTCCTGATTATCGTCGACAGCGCAGCCCGACGGCGGGAATTTTCCCCGAGCGACACGGCTCTCGCCTCCGCTGAGCCCTGCAGCGGCACAAAGGCGCTGAATTCGCCATTCGGCTCGCCACTGCCTAAGTGCCGGCAGGCTCAAAGGGGCCCCGGTGAAAACACTCGTCCGGGCTGCAAGTATCCGGGAACCATTGCGTTTTTCCTGCGACCTTTTTCCCTCAATCCGCGGGCAAGATCCTGATGGACGGAACGAGCGGCTTTCTCCAGGGAGGAAGGGCCTTCTTCCAGGGCTTTCAGGAGAAGAAAGGACTGGGGGAGAGAAAGACGGAGGGACGGATGGCGACGGAGAAGGGATGCCACACAGGCGGGTTCTCCGTCGGGAGGGAGGCATTCCCACCAGACTGAGGGAAAGAGAAGATCGGTCGGACGCAGGTTGATCCAGACGCCGGAAAGGGTGCTTTCCCAGCCCGCGGCATCGGCCCGGGAACGGAAGGCATCGCAGGTCCTGGGGGAAGCGCAGAGGGGCAGATCCGTGGCGTAAAGAAAATCCGGGGACAGACTGCGCCGGAGCGCCGGAGGCCGGGAGGTTTCCATGGCGGAGAGGAGCCGGTTCAGATCCTGCCGCCAGGATGCAAACGGGTTCGGCTGATTCAGCATCATCCATTCCTCAGAAATGCTCGAGGCCGGGCTCCGCGAGCTTGTTCATGCGGCGGAGAGCCCAGCGGCCGGGCTGTCCCTGGGGCTGCCAGGAGTCCGGTATGTCGAACTCACAGGAGCCGCAGGCATTGATGACGGGGATCCCCTCAAATTCCCGGACACGCTGGAAGTGCAGGGCGGAATACGCCTGATGGACATGGCCGTGGAACACGACCGCAGGCCGATACTGGCGAAGGAGGGGCTTAAAGCACTCAAAGCCCCGGTGGGCCAGATCAGGCTGATCGCCGATGCCGGCGACAGGGGAGTGGGCCAGGAGGATATCGAATCCGCCGGTGGATTTCAGCTCCCGCCGGAGAGCGCGGATCCGGGCAGCCATCTCCTGTTCCGAGAACATGGTCGGGCAGCCGGGGCGGTAGCGCATGCTGCCGCCCAGCCCGAGAATCCGGAGCCCTTTCACCATCACGACATGGCCTTCGGCGCAGATGCAGCCCTCCGGGGGCTTCTGGTCATAATGCTCATCATGGTTGCCGTGGACATAAACCACGGGGGCGGAGCTGAAGCAGGTCATATAGCTGAGGTAGGCGGCAGAGAGATCCCCGGCGGAGAGAATCAGGTCCGCCGCTTTCAGGGTTTCCTGGCCGTAGCCGCCCCAGAGGCGCTGGACCGGTTCGTCTGCGAGAGCAAGAATATGCATCGGTAGTATCCTCTCAGATGATTTGAGAAGGATCGGGGAGCTTTCCGATTGCCCCCGAACCCCCTTCGGGTCCCAATGAAATGAGTGAAATGTCAGGCCGGATGATCGAGGGAGATCTGGGAGTTTCCCAAATTGTCACGAGGTCCAGGAGATGGCACTGACATCGGACTTGGCCAGGCTGCCGATGCCCTGGGTCAGGATCAGCGCCTGGGCGGAGGGAACCAGTTCCTCCGCGGAGGGGAGGGAGCCGACCACGCAGTCTGCCAGATAGTCCATGCAGAGCACCTCGGCGGGCGTCAGCCGCTGGTCGGCGGCGCAGCGGAGGATCCCCTGCTGATCCCGGAGTTCCCCTTCAAAGGGAGTGAAGGCCTGCTCGTGGAACTGATCCTGAAGAATCCGGATCAGGCGGCCGCTGACCGGGTTGAACCGGGAGGAGAAGGCCAGATCCAGCGTATCCGAGGCGATGCCCCACCAGTAGGAGAGGGAGGCGCTGTCGCTGGCGGAAGCGGCGTCGAAGACGCCCTTCAGCATCTGTTCCATGACATGGCGGTAGAAGATACCCCAGCGGGGAAGCAGGGTGGCCATGGAAAGGATTTCCCCGTTCTCCCGGACATACAGCCCGGAATCCCGGGAGGTGGGGTTCGGGGCGGTCAGATCCCGGTTGCAGACCACGCGGATTTCCGGATCGTGGAAGGGTTCCTGGAGGTCAAAGCTCTTCAGGGAGGTCCAGTTCAGGTAGATCTTCGCTTCCGGGTTGACCATCCGCGCCCCGACGGCGAAGGCATTGATCATCGAGGGAGAACCGTAAATCGGATAATCCGCGATATACCCGATCTTCCCGTTTTTGCTGAGAATGCCGGCGGCAATACCCAGAAGGAATTTCGCCTCATAGAAGCGGAGATAATAGGTATGCACATGATGATAGCCGGTCAGCTGGCTGGAGCAGAGAAACTTCCGGTCCGGATGACGGAGGGCCGGCTCCATGCAGCTGTTCAGCATGACCGGGGAGGTGGCGAAGAAGACATTGAAACCTTCCTTGACGAGCTTTTCAATTTCCGCCTCCGTCTCCGTACGCGAGGAGGTAATGACATTCAGGGTTTCCACCCGATCGCCCAGCTTTTCCTGAGCTTCGAGCCGGCCCATGTCATGCCAGTAATTCCAGGCGGACACTTCGGTGGGCGTGGTATACAGGAATGCCGCCCTGATCCTGGAGGGATGGAAGAGGGTCTGGAGCAGGCTGGGAGCAGGCGCCTTGTCCTTATGATCCATGACCAGACTCACGGAATCCTCCCGGGCCCTGAATTCCTCCTGCATCAGGCGGAGGCTCTTCCGGACGTCATCCATGGTTGAATCCCGGACGTCCTCATAGCCGAAGGCCAGGAGCCAGAGCAGGAAAGCATCCCCGCAGGAGATGGCCGGCTTATCCTGCATGAGCTCCCCGTAGGCGGCATGAAAATAATGGTAAATCTTCCGCAGGGACAGCACGTCGTCCGGCGTCCAGTCCGGACCGGACATGACGCCGGGCATTTTTGACAGGCGGTCATAGGAGCCGGGCTTGGACAGGAAAATATCGTAAATTCCGGTCGCTTTCGCAAAGGCGCAATACTCAAAATAGGCAATGTTTGCCGGCTCGTCCGTCCGGACAGGGATGACGCGGGTCACATCCCCCTCGATATACTCCGCTTCGAGGCTCTTCATGACGCTGACCCGCTTGTTGCCCTCGATCAGATAATAATATCCGAGGTACTCCAGCATCTTCGTCGCATCCCGGAGGCCCTCCGCTTCAACGCTCTCATACAGGATGGACCACTTGGTACAGAACTCTGAATTCATTTCCAGAATGGGCATGAAATTATTCGCGAAAGCGTAGGAACGGCCCCGGGAGACGGAGCCGACCACCCGATCCAGCGGGACGGCCTGAATTCCGAGGGAGAGGCGATTGAGCGCATTGAGACCGGGTACCTTTTCCTCCAGTACCGGAAGATAGGGATCCTGATTGTCCCGCAGGGCCTGAGAATAGGCTTTGAGGCCCTTCTGGCGGGCACGGGCATAGTGTCTGCTGTCCATTGAAAAGCTCCTTTCCTTATCAGGGGGTGGGGGATCACAGTCCGGGAAAACCAGGCAACCGGGGATCAGGTCCGCATCAGATCATACATCATGATGCCGGCGGCGATGGCTGCGTTCAGGGATTCCGCACCGCCCCGCATGGGGAGGCGCAGATGATGGGTGGCAACCCGCCGAACGGCTTCCGATACGCCGTTTCCTTCATTGCCGACGATCAGAACCAGCTT
>JAFRGU010000145.1 GCA_017433675.1 Clostridia bacterium | reverse complement strand
GCCGTCCTCGCCGCCTTCCGGTCCCATGTCGATGACATAATCGGCGCTTCGGATCACATCCAGGTCATGCTCGATCACGATGACGGTGGCGCCGTGGCCGATCAGCGTGCGGACTACCTGCAGAAGCGTCTCCACATCCTTCGGGTGCAGGCCGATGGTCGGTTCGTCAAAGACAAAGACGGAATCCTCCTGCAATTTGCCCATTTCGGAAGCCAGCTTTAGCCGCTGCGCCTCGCCGCCGGACAGTCCCGGCGTTTCCTCCCCCAGCGTCAGATACCCCAGGCCAAGCTCCCGGAGGGTCTCCAGCCGCTGGCGGACAGTGCTCATGTCCCGGCAGAATTCCAGCGCGGTGTTCACGTCCATATCCATCAGCTCGGGAAGGGATTTTTCCTCCCCGGCCCTGTTCCGGTAGCGGATCTTCTTCGCGTCCCTTGCGTATCGCGATCCCCGGCAGTCCGGGCATGGGATATCCACATCCGGCAGGAACTGGACGTCCAGGGAGATCTGGCCCGTTCCGTCGCAGACCGGGCAGCGCAGGGAGCCCGTGTTATAGGAAAAGTCCCCGGCCTTGTATCCGTACTGCCTGGCCGCCTTCGTCCGGGCGTAGAACTTGCGCAGCTCATCGTGCACATTGGCGTAGGTGGCGACCGTGGACCGGACGTTGATCCCGATCGGCGTGGCGTCGATCAGCTTGATATGCCGGATGCCTTCGGCGTCAATGCTCCGGATATGGCCTGGCATTTTCCTTCCGCTGCACAGGGAATCCAGCGCGGGGACCAGGCTTTCCAGGACCAGCGTGGTCTTTCCGGAACCCGAAACGCCGGTAATGGCCGTCAGCCGGCCTTTGGGAATTTCCACGGACAGCGGCCGGACGGTGTGGATGCGGTCTGTCTCCAGGCGGATCCTCCCGTTCGCAAACAGCTCCTGCCCGGAGGCTTCCATTTTCGGGGCCCGCACTCCGGAAAGGTAGCTGCCGATTATGGAGGCCGGATGATGTTCAATGTCCGCGACAGATCCCTCCGCGATCACCGTGCCGCCCTTCGCTCCGGCCTCCGGTCCCATCTCAATCAGCCAGTCGGCCTCCTTCAGGATCTGTACGTCATGATCCACCAGCAGCACGGAGTTACCGTCCCGGACCAGATCGTGCATGACGCCGTTCAGTCCGACGATATTGGCAGGATGCAGTCCGATGGACGGCTCATCCAGCACGTACAGGACGCCCGTCGTGCGGTTCCGGACCGCCCGCGCCAGCTGCATCCGCTGCCGCTCCCCGGTGGAAAGCGTGGACGACGCTCTGTCCAGCGTGAGGTAGGACAGGCCCAGATCCATGAGCCTGGCCGCCGTCTCCAGATAGGATTCGCAGATGTTCCGGGCCATGGGACGCATCTCCCCGGGGAGAGAATCCGGCACACTTCCGACCCATTCCATCGATTCCTTCAGCGTCATCTCACAGGCCCGGTCCAGGGAGATTCCCATCAGCCTCGGCGCCCTTGCGGCCTCCGAAAGCCTTGTCCCGTGGCATTCCGGGCAAATTTCTTCCCGGAGGAACTTCTCCACGCGCTTCATGCCCTTTTCATCTTTTACCTTATTCAGCGCGTTGAGCACCGTCGCCGTGGCACTGTAATAGGTGAAGTCCATCTCCCCTGCCGTGGCGGTGTCCGCCTTCTTTGGGCGGTAGAAGATGTGCTTCTTTTCCATGGGACCGTCGTAGACGATCTCCTTTTCCCGGTCGGTCAGATCCCTGAAGGGGATATCTGTGCGCACGCCCATGGCCCGGCATACGTCGGTCATCAGCGACCACATCAGGCTGTTCCACGGAGCGACGGCTCCCTCGTCGATGGAGAGGCTTTCATCCGGCACCAGTGTACCGCGGTCCACCGTCCGGACTGTTCCCGTTCCGCCGCAGCATTTGCAGGCGCCCTGGGAGTTGAATGCCAGCTCCTCCGCGCCGGGGCCGTAGAAATGCTCCCCGCACTCAGGGCAGACGAGCTCCTGCATCAGCGCTACCTGGAACCCGGGCTTCACGTAATGCCCGTTGGGACAGCGATGGCTGGCCAGGCGCGAAAACATCAGGCGCAGGCTGTTCAGGAGCTCCGTGCCTGTGCCGAAGGTGGAGCGGATCCCCGGCACGCCCGGCCGCTGGTGCAGCGCGAGGGACGCCGGGACATACAGCACCTCGTCCACATCCGCGCGGGAGGCCTGCGTCATCCGCCTTCTGGTATAAGTCGAAAGGGATTCAAGATATCTCCTGGAGCCCTCCGCGTAGAGTACGCCCAGCGCGAGTGAAGATTTCCCGGAGCCGGATACGCCTGCGATGGCAGTGATCCCGTGGAGCGGTACGTCCACGTCAATATTCTTCAGGTTATGTACCCGGGCGCCCCTGACCTGGATTTTCCCCGGCTGATCCTGGTCCGTCCGAACTGGATTGCTCATCCGCATTTTCATTTCCTTCCCGGAGGAATTGCCTCATCAAAATTTTATCATAATGGCTGCGGGAATACAAATGAAAAGGTTTCCGGGATGGGGGCTTCTTGATCTTCCGTCCGTCATCGGATATAATTCTGGATCATCGTGGAAAGAAAGAGAGGCGTAAAATCATGTATATCATGGACGACGGAATCCGGCTAAATGCGAAAATCGACATGCCTTCCGGCTGGCAGGAAGGGACGAAGGTTCCCCTGGTGATTATCATTCACGGGTTCACCGGGCATATGGAGGAACGGCATATCATCGCCGCAGCGGATGCGCTGAATCAGGTCGGATGCGCCACCCTGCGGGTGGACATGTACGGGCACGGGCACAGCGACGGGGAATTCCGGAACCACACGCTTTACAAATGGCTCACCAACGCTCTGACCGTCATCGACTACGGCCGGAGCCTGGATTTCGTAACGGATACCTACCTGTGCGGGCATTCTCAGGGCGGGATGACCATCATGCTGGCCGCCGCGCTGAAGCATGACGTGATTAAGGGCATCATTCCCATGTCCCCCGCCTGGATGATCCCGGAAGGCGCCCGGGCCGGCACCCTGCTGGGAGAAAACTTCGATCCGGATCATGTTCCGGAGGAGCTCAGCGCCTGGAACGGGCTGACGCTGAAGGGGAATTACGTCCGCGTCGCCCAGACGATTCACGTGGAAGAAGCCATCGACCGCTACACTGGCCCGGTGCTGATCACCCACGGTGATGAGGATGAGGCGGTTCCGGTTTCCTACGGCATCGAAGCCGCCCGGAGATATCAGAACGCGGAGCTGAAGCTGATTCCCGGGGACGATCACTGTTATGACAAACACCTGGAAATGGTCACCGATGCGATCCGGGACTGGATGACCCGGCAGCTGCGGAGCTGTTGAATATGGAAAACGGGCCAGGGAGCAAATTCCCGGCCCGTTCGTTTTTTGGAAAAAACCCGTCTTATTTGTCGTAGTTGACGACGAGGCTGAAATCGGGCGCCTTCAGGCTGGCGCCGCCGATGAGGCCGCCGTCGATTTCCGGCTGCGCCATGAGGCCCTTCACATTCTTGGGGTTCATGCTGCCGCCGTACTGGATGCGGATCCGGTCGCCGATGGCTGCGCCGTACTTCCGGGCTACGGCCTTGCGGATAACGCCGATGGTTTCGTTGGCCTGCTCATCGGTGGCGGTGAGGCCGGTGCCGATTGCCCAGACGGGCTCGTAGGCGATAACCACGTTCGCGACTTCCTCATCGGAGAGGCCATTCAGCGCGATCAGGGTCTGATATTCCACCAGCGCGTCGGTGTATCCCGCTTCACGCTCTTCCTTGTTCTCACCCACGCAGAGAATGACCTTCAGGCCCGCCGCCACGGCCGCCTTCACCCGGAGGTTGACGGTCTTGTCGGTTTCCCCGAAATACTGACGGCGCTCGCTGTGGCCAATGATTACATACTCGACGCCGGCAGCCTTCAGCATGTCCGCGCTGAGCTCGCCCGTGAAGGCGCCGCTGGGCGCAAAATGCACATTCTGGGCGCCCAGATGGATATTGCTGCCTTCAATGGCTTCCTTCACGGCGACAAAATCCACCGCGGGAACGCAGACCACCACGTCGCAGGCCGCATCCTTCACCAGGGGCTTCAGCTCGTTCACCAGGGCCGCGGCTTCCGCCGGGGTCTTGTTCATCTTCCAGTTTCCAGCGATAATCGGTTTACGCATTTTTCGATTTCCTCCAACAATTATATATACCTGAATGCGGCTGGGAAGCCGCTGCATTCTGTTTTCCCGCCTCCGGCGGGGAAACCGCGAAGAACATCTGCACAGAAGTCAGGGGCCGCGGGACGCGGCCCCTGAATCAGATCCAAAATCAGGCTTCGTCCAGGCAGGCAACGCCGGGCAGGGTCTTGCCTTCCAGGAATTCCATGCTGGCGCCGCCGCCGGTGGACACGTGGGTCACCTTGTCGGCAAAGCCCATCTGGGTGATGGCCGCCGCGCTGTCGCCGCCGCCAACGATGGTCACGGCATCGCTGTCCGCCAGGGCCTGGGCCACCACCAGGGTGCCCTTTGCCAGAACAGGGTTCTCAAACACGCCCATGGGGCCGTTCCAGATCACGGTCTTAGCGGCCTTCACGGTATCGGCGAAGAGCTCGCAGGTCTTCGGACCGATGTCGCAGCCTTCCATATCGTCCGGAATCTGATCCGCATCCACGGTCACGGTATCCACCGGCGCGTCGATTGGACTCGGGAACTCCTTGATGCAAACGGTGTCCACAGGCAGGAGGATCTTCACGCCCTTGGCTTCCGCCTTGGCCATCATGTCCTTGCAGTTGTCGATCCGGCTCTCATCCAGCAGGGATTTGCCGACGCCATAGCCCTTCGCCTTCAGGAAGGTGTAGGCCATGCCACCGCCGATGATCAGGGTGTCGACCTTTTCGATCAGGTTCTCGATGACGGAAATCTTGTCCGCCACCTTGGCGCCGCCCAGGATAGCCACAAAGGGCTTCTCCGCATGCTCCAGGGCACCGCCCATGACGCTCAGCTCCTTGCCGATCAGATAGCCGGCCACGGAGGGATGCAGATAATGGCTGACACCTTCCGTGGAGGCATGTGCGCGGTGCGCCGTGCCGAACGCGTCATTCACATACACTTCCGCCAGGCTCGCGAGGGCTTTGGCGAATTCGGGATCGTTCTTTTCCTCTTCCTTGTGGAAGCGGACATTTTCCAGCAGGATGACTTCCCCGTCCTTCATCCCGGCAGCCAGGGCCTGGGCATCGGGACCGATGACATCCTTCGCCAGCTTGACTTCCTGGCCCAGGAGCTCGGACAGACGGGCCGCAACGGGCGCCAGGGAGTACTTCATGTTGAACTCGCCCTTCGGACGGCCCATATGGGAGCACAGGATGACCTTCGCGCCATTCTTCACCAGATACTGAATGGTGGGCAGGGCGCCCTGAATGCGGTTCTCATCGGTGATGTGCTTATTCTCATCCAGCGGCACGTTAAAATCGCAGCGGACGAGGACTTTCTTTCCCTGGACCTGGATGTCTTCAATCGTTTTCTTGGCCATGGCAACACACGCTCCTTCAATTAATGATTTCTCTATCGAGCAAATCCTCCGATCGAGGATCGGCTTCCCGCAGAATAATCCCCGCAGGGGGACGGCGGCGTTTCTCCGCGCCACCGCATATCTTACCACATCGTCCGGCCCGTGACAAGCTGTTACACCCGGACAATTTCCACGCCTGCCAGCGCCGTGGCAATCAGCCCTTCCACGTCCAGGACCGCTTCCGCCTGTTCGACCTTTTCCCTTTTCGGGCGGGTCGCGGGGTGCTTCGGCGTAAAGATGGTGCAGCAGTCCTCATAGGGCAGGCTGCTGAGCTCATATGTGTCGATTTTCCGGGCAATCTCAATGATCTCGCTCTTGTCGAAGCCGATCAGAGGCCGGAAAACCGGCATGCTCACGACGGCGTCCGTGGTGCCCAGGGCCTCCATGGTCTGGCTGGCCACCTGGCCGATGCTCTCCCCGGTAATCAGGGCGCCGCTCTCCGTGTTCCGGGCAATACGCTCCGCAATGCGCATCATGAAGCGGCGCATGATCAGGGTCGTATACTCCTCCGGACAGTGGTCCCGGATCTGAAGCTGGATCTCCGTGAAGGGCACGATATGCACCTTGATCCCGCAGCAGCTGTAGGAAAGCTTCTTCGCCAGATCCAGCACCTTCTGACGGGCCTGCTCCGAAGTATAGGGGAAGGAATGGTAATGCACCGCGTTGATCTGAACCCCGCGCTTTGCCACCATCCATCCGGCAACCGGGCTGTCAATGCCGCCGGAAAGCAGCAGCGTGGCGTTCCCGTTGGTGCCGACCGGCATGCCGCCGACCGCGGGAATGACCCGCACATACAGATAGGCCTGATCCCGGATTTCCACATTCATGACATGCTCCGGATCATGCACGTCCACCTTCAGATCCGGATTGGCCGCCAGAATTCTTCCGCCCATCTCCGCGTTGATCGCGGGGGAATCCATGAAATAGCGCTTGTCGCTGCGGCGGGCCGCCACCTTGAAGGTGCCCTTCATCTCCGCCATCATGCTGACCGCCTGGGCGCAGAGGGCGTCGAAGTCCCCCTTGTCCATCTCCACCGCGGGGCACACGCTGTGCACCCCGAAAACCCGGGTCACACGCTCGATCACCGTATCCAGATCCCGGAAGCCTTCCACAAAGATCCGTCCGTCATGAACCCAGACCTGCGCCCCCTGATTCCGCAGCGCGTAGCGGATCTTCCGCACCAGCGCACGGATAAAATACGGGCGGTTCAGTCCCTTCAGAAAAATCTCTCCATACCGGACCAGCAGCAGCTCTTTCAAAGTTTTCTCCTCACTTTCCCCGGCACCGTCCTCCGGCATCCGGGGGCATTCCTTCCGCTCATTCAGTGATCCTGCAGCACACCGTGGGGAATATACAGCTTGATCAGCCCCACCAGCTCCTCGCTCGGCTCCAGGATAATCATCTTTTTACTGTTATCCTTCGAGAAAAAGAAGAAATACAGCTCCGCCTCCCGGTTCAGGAACCAGTTCATCCGCTTTACACCGGGCATGTTGAGATAGCGGTTGAATGCGCCGGAGTTTACCTTGCCGAAGGCGTCCACCGTCTTCACATTCAGGCTGCCCAGGCTTTTCCGCTTCCGGTTGTTGTACACCTCGGCAAAATCCAGCGCGCCGTTGGTAAAGGTATATTCATACTCCGTCAGCAGGCGGTCATGGAAAAGGAAGATGGCCACTGCCGTTCCGCCAAAGACAAGGGTCGTGACCAGCGCGTAGATGTTAAATCCGCCCTGTCCCATAATCCCGGAAAAGCTCATCATCGCCAGGAATACGGAAAACACCAGCACCGCCCAGCTCAGGGCGTAGACGATCCGGTTGACCGTATTTTTCCGCTTGACAACCACTTCTTCCATAAAATGATCCATGCTCATGTCCGTGTCCTCCATCATCCTCAGATTGACTGAGATTTTTTAATAAACCCGTTTCAGGCTGGCTCTGGCCAGATTTTCAAAAAAGGAAGTGTCCCAGGGCAGGTCCTTCATCGCTTCCAGTGCGGCATCCACATGGGCTTCGGCATCCTTTCGGGCGCCGTCCATGCCCTTCAGGGCCACCCAGGTCAGCTTCTGTTCATCCATCCCGGTCCGCTTTCCCAGGAGCGCCGGATCCCCCGTCACATCCAGCAGATCATCCACGATCTGGAAGGCGATCCCCAGATGCTCGCCGTAAAGCCGGCCGAGCTCCACCGGCGCCGGGTCCGCTCCCGCCAGGGTCAGGCCCATTTCCATCGGCGCCTGCAGGAGATCGGAGGTCTTATGGGTATGGATATAGGAGACCAGCTCCTCCGTGGGGGTGCTGCCCTCCATCGTCACATCCACAGTCTGCCCGGCAATCATCCCGGTCACCCCCGCGTGGCGGGCCAGCAGTTCCGCCGCCCGGATCCCCCGGATATCTCCCATGCGCAGGGCCGCCTTCAGCGCCAGCTCCAGCGCCGCGTTCAGCAGCCCGTCCCCCGCCAGGATCGCCAGCCCTTCTCCGAAAACCTTATGGCTGGTGGGCCGGCCCCGGCGGAGATCATCGTTATCCATGCCGGGAAGGTCGTCGTGGATGAGACTGTAGGTATGCACCATTTCCAGCGCACAGGCAAAGGGCAGCGCTTCCTCCGGGGTTCCCCCGGCCATCTCGCAGGCTGCCAGCAGCAGCACGGGACGCAGGCGTTTTCCGCCGGCCAGCAGGCTGTACAGCATGGCTTCCATCAGCTTCTCCGGCACGCGGCCAAGGCTCCGCAGCTGCGGCTCCAGGGCGTTTTCCACCAGCGCTTTATACTCCGCTTCCGTTCTCACAGGCTTTCCTCCATCTCCTCTTCCGCCAGGGAGCCGTCGGGCTGCCGCTGCAGAACGGTGATCCGGCGCTTCATCTCCGCCAGCTCCTGCTCCAGCGCGTTCAGCGACCGGATGCCCTCCTCATACTGCCGGACGGATTCCTCCAGCGGCAGCTGGCCGCCCTCGATGCGGTCGATGACCGATTTCACCCGGTCCAGCCGTTCCTCAAAGGACAGGGGCTTTTCCGGTTTCCCTGACTGATCTGAAATCTCTGAAATTTCTGAAAATTCCGCCGCTTCCGGCATTTCCACCATCTCAGGCTTTTTCATCTTTTCCGTCCTCTCCTTCCGGCGCCGTCCGGCGGACCGCCACGCGTCCGTCCGCAAACCGGAGGATCATTTTTTCCTCCGCGGACGCCGCCCGGGCCGTCGGCAGCACCCGGCCTTCCCCGTCCATGACGAGGGCGTACCCCCGGTCCAGCACCCGCAGCGGGGACACAGCCTCCAGCCGGACCCGGCAGTGGGACACGCCGCTCTCCGTCCGGTCCAGCCGCCCCGTCACGGCATAATTCATCGCCACCCGCCGCGCCCGGAGCTCCTCCTCCCGCCCGCGAACGGCCTGAAAAACCGCCTGGGAAAGGCGCTGCCGGCGCTGATGCGCCAGATCTGTCAGAACCAGCAGCCGCCGCTCCGGAGAGAGGCGCCCCAACCGGTCCCGGCACTCATGCAGGCGCAGCTGCGCCCGATGCATTTCCCCCGTCGCCGCCCGGAGCAGGCCGGCCCGGAAAAGCTCCGCCCGGGCAATCAGCTCCCGCCGGTCCGGAAAGACAATTTCCGCCGCGTTGCTGGGCGTGCTGGCCCGCACATCGGCTACATAATCGGCAATTGTGAAATCGGTCTCATGGCCCACCCCGGTGACCACCGGAACCGGACAGGCCGCGATGGCCCGGGCCACGATTTCCTCATTGAAGCACCACAGATCCTCCGGCGAACCGCCGCCCCGGGCGAGAATAATCACTTCCACGCCGGGAATCCGGGCCGCCCGTTCCAGCGCCTGCACGATTTCCCCGGCCGCCGCCGCGCCCTGCACCCCGGCGGGCACCAGCACCAGCGGAATGGCCGGGCTGCGCTGGCCGGAAACGTTCAGGACGTCGTGGAGGGCCGCGCCGCTGGCCGAAGTCACCACCGCCACCTTCCGGGGGACCTGGGGCAGGAGCCTTTTTCGCCCCTGATCAAAGAGGCCCTCGCGCAGGAGCTTCTGCTTCAGCGCTTCAAACTGTTCAAAGAGGCTGCCGGTCCCCGCGGGACGCAGCTCTGTCACATACAGCTGCACCTTCCCGTCCCGGGCATACAGCTCCACATATCCCGTCACGGTCACCGAATCCCCGTCCCGCGGCAGGATCGCCGCCCGGAGATTGTTCTGGCGGAACATCACGCAGGCAATGGCGCTTTCCCGGTCCTTCAGGAAGAAATACCAGTGGCCCGAGGCCAGATGGCGCTTGAAACCGTTGACCTCCGCAGTGACGGAAACGCTGCGGATCCGGGGCTCGGAACGGAGCGCCTCGCTGATCAGCCGGTTCAGCTCCGTAACGGAAATACCGGCCAGAGGACGTTCCAAATCAGACCATCCTCTCCGCGGCTTCCAGCGTATTCTGCAGCAGCATGGTAATGGTCATTTTGCCCACTCCGCCGGGAACTGGGGTGATCCAGCCTGCGACTGCAGAAACGCTGTCAAAATCCACATCCCCGCGAACCTTTCCGTCCACGCGGTTAATCCCCACGTCGATGACCACCGCGCCGGGCTTCACCATATCCCCGGTGATCAGCCCCGCCTTTCCCACCGCCGCCACAAGGATATCCGCCCGGCGGGTATGCTCCGCCAGATTCGCGGTCCGGCTGTGGCAGACGGTTACCGTGCAGTTTTCCCGCAGGAGCAGGGCCGCCATGGGCTTCCCGACGATATTGCTGCGGCCCACGATGACCGCCTCCAGCCCGGAAAGGTTCAGCCCGGTCTGCCGGATCATATGCAGTGCGCCCCGGGGCGTGCAGGGAATCACCCCCGCCTCCCCCGTCATCAGGCGTCCGGCATTCAGGAGATGGAACCCGTCCACGTCCTTCTCCGGCAAAATTCTTGCCAGAGCCGCCGCTTCATCCAGATGTGCGGGCAAAGGCAGCTGAACCAGAATCCCATGGATCCGGGGATCCCGGTTCAGGCGGTCGATCTCGCCTTCCAGAACAGCCTGATCCGTGTCGCCGGGCAGGGCCACGGTTTCGCTGTACATCCCGACTTCCCGGCAGCCGTTGCCCTTATTCCGGACATAGATCTCGCTGGCGGGATCATTCCCCACCAGGATGACTGCCAGCCCCGGGGTTACCCCCTTCTCCTTCAGGCTCTGAACCCGGCCGGCGATTTCCGCCCGCAGGGACGCGGACATCTGTTTTCCATCAAGAACGACTGCAGACATGGGATCCTCCCCGATTCTTTCTGTATTCATCCGCCCCGATCAGGGCGACGCCCACGGCGTTATCCCCGCTGAGCTCCGGATCGCCGAAGCAGACCTCCGGCACCCCGCCGGCCCGGGAAAGGCGCTCCTCCAGCATGCCCCGGAACAGGGCCGAGGAAGCCACGCCGCCGCAGAGCAGGGCCTTGTCCAGCCCGGCCGCCCTTCGGCCGGCCATCAGCATCCGGGTGATGGTCCGGGCCATCAGGTCATAAACCTCCCGGGCCGTATCCTCCCGAGACAAAGTTCCGGCGCAGATCCAGGAAAGCGCTTTCGTTTCCGCCCCGCTGAAATGGCAGGACAGATCCCCGTCCGCCATGCTGCATCCCAGCATCGCCCGGGAGCGCCCCCGCTCTGCCAGCCTCTCCAGCTCCGGCCCGGCCGGAAAAGGCAGCCCCATGGCCACCCCCACCCGGTCCACCAGCTGGCCCACATGCAGATCCAGGCTTGAGCCCAGCGGCGTGACCTCCGTCCCCCGGACGGCAAGCAGATCCGTCGTGCCGCCGGAAAGGTGCAGCGCCAGAAAATCCGTTTCCCTCTCCAGCGCCGTCCCGTAGCACGCCGCGCGGAGATGTCCCTGCTGATGGGACGTCGGAAAAAAAGGAACTCCCAGCGACGCCGCCACGAGCCGCCCCAGCGTCTCCCCGGCCTCAAAAACCGGCATATAGGAATCCGCCCGGGAGCGGGGCGCCGTGCTGGCCGCCACCGCCGCGATCTTCCGGCCCCGGAGGGCTTCCCGGAGGATCCCGTCCATGGCTTTCATCTGCTTCAGGTGCAGATACAGTGCGTCGCTCTGGCGCAGGCCGCGCTTACCCGGCTCCACCGGCAGCAGCTCCCGGCAGTTCAGCAGGATCTCCCCCTCCGGCGACACCGCCGCCAGGGAGGACCTGTAATTGCTGGTATCCATCCCCAGCACAGCACTCATTGCGCCGCTTCCAGTTCCCGGAGAATGGTGCCGAGCACTCCGTTGACAAACTTCTTGTCCTCCGGATCGGAATACCGCTCCGTCAGCTCCAGCGCCTCAGCGATGGACACGCTGCCCGGAACGGACGGCTCAAACATCATCTCCCAGACCGCCAGGCGCATAATAATCAGATCCACCATGGGCATCCGGTCCAGCGCCCAGCCCCGGGCCGCAGTTTCGATCTTTTCGTCAATCTCCGGCCGGTGGCGCAGCACACCCTCCAGCACCCGGGCAATATAATCCCGGTCCGTTTCATTCGGTTCGTTTTTTCCGACGCTGTCGACGCCGGGAACGCCGTCCTGCCGCAGCTCGTCATAGACCATCCGGAGGGAATCCTCGCCGCCCTGCCCTCCGGACAGCTTCTCATAAATCAGCTGCATCGCGGCTGTCCGCGCAGTGATTCTGGACATGCTTACTCTCCGTCCTCTTCTTTTCCGTTCTCTCCGGCCGCCGCGGCATACCTTGCTTCCTGCTCCTTCGCCAGCTCCGCCCGGAAATCAATGTTTTCTTCCTTTTTCTCCGGAATCACCCGGTTGACCGTATCCTTCAGAAATCGCGATTTATTCTCCACCGCGCCCAGAAAATACCCCACGCAGAAAAGCAGCGCCAGAATCAGGGTTTTCCAGAAACCGATCGTCATCACCAGCGCCCCAAGCAGGGCAAGCAGCAGGCCCAGGAACAGGCCAAAGACAGGCGACCCCCGGTGAAAATGCTTCATTCTGCTTCATCCTTCTTTCCGGTTACAATCTGATCAAAGGCGCTGAGGCTGGCCAGGAATTCCGGATCCGCCTTCGGGGCTTCCGTGCCGGAAGCTTCTTCCGCTTTCTCGGGTTGCTCCGATGCTTCCAAGCCTTCCGGGTCATTCAGCGCTTCCCACGCGTTTTCCGGCATCCCGTCCGGGGATTCCTGTTCGGGCACGTACTGCCCATCCGCTTCCTCCGATTCCGCGGAATCCGTCGTCTCCCCGGATATCGCCGGTTCCTCCGCTTCCGGAATCTCCGGCTGCAATCCGTCGGGTTCGTCCTCGGCATCGGACGCTGCCGCCGGATCATCCGTCACAGTTTCCGCCGGCTCTGCAGGCGGCGCCGGTACGATGCAGGCCTCCGGCTCAGCGCTGAAAAGGCGCTGATGCAGGGGACGGTCATCGTCCTCATCGGGAACAGGGATGACCGGTTCCGGTGAAACAGGGCGGATCTCCTGCACCGGTTCAACCGGCGCCGGCTCGGAAACCGCTGCCGCCTCCGGAGCTGCCGCCGGCGCTTCCGCCGGATAAACCGCCGCCGTTTCCGGCGCGGGCTCCTTCAGCAGGGGTTTTGCAGCCGGCGGCGCAATCGTAAAGGGTGCGTCCGCCGCGTCCCCGCCTGAGGATTCAATCTGCACCCGGATACCCTTGATTTCGACACCGCTGCAGGCCGTGACATACTGGCGGATCTGCTTCTGCAGGGCTTCCACGGTCAGCGGAATACTGATCCCGCCGGCCACGGAGCCGCGGAGCCGGATCAGCAGGCCGTCCTTCCGGTTTTCCAGATACAGATGCTGAATATCCATCTCCGGATGCTGATCGACGCACTTCTGCACCATATGCTCGAGTGCCTTGACGGAGATGGCCAGCTCGCCGCTGTCATTCTTCTGGAGGATAAACTTGTCCTTCCGGCGCCGGTGGCGGAACAGCACCATCACGCAATACCCCCCCAGCAGCAGGAAAACCGCCGCCAGGCCGATCAGTCCCCAGCGAACCTGAGGCGCGTCGCTGGAAAAGGCCCGGACCGCCAGGCTCACCAGATCCACGCTGAAGAACATCTGGGCCACAATGCCGGCGCAAATGGCCAGCAGCAGGAGCCCTGCGATCGCGACCAGAATCCGGTCTGCAATTCTCAGTCTCATTCCGATATTCCTCCTACATCCCCGGTCATTTCCGGAAATCTCCGGAAATCCGATATTTTCCCGGTCTCAGATCAATCTCTCAAGATCCTCCGGAAAATCCGGAAAAACGGTTTTTACACGAACGAAGACAGAGGGAACCCCTCTGTCCTGAAAAAATCATTCCGCAGGATCGGCTTCTGGCTGATCCTCCGCCCGGTTTTCCTCCGCAGCCGGCTCCAGCGGCGCCACTTCCGCAATCGGCTCCTCCGGCAGCTCGCCGGCCGACAGGGGTTTCTTTTCTTCCTGCTTCTTTTCCAGTTTCTTTTCCTCTTCCTTTACCCGTTCCGGAAGCTGAGCTTCACCCGACTCCAGGACTGCCTTTCCGGCTCCGGCCATGAGCGCGCTGTTCTCCTTCTCGAAGCTGACGCCCTGCACATGCACATCCACCCGGACCACGTGCAGGCCGGTCATGCTCTCGATCCCCTTCTTGACCCCCTCCTGCACGTCGTGCGCCGCGCGCTGGATGGGCGTCCCGTATTCCACATTCAGGTAGATATCGACAGAAACCTCTTCCGTCCCGACCTCGACCTTGATACCGCGGGTGGCGTTCTTGTTCTTGGTCTTCAGGCCGTTGTTGACATTGCACATCCCGGCGACGCCCTCCACCTCGCTGGCCGCCAGGCCTGCGATAATGGCAATCACCTCGCTGGCATAGGTGATGGAGCTGGACGGCTCCGTATCATTATCCATGGTCAGGGGCAGATTCTGCTCCTCTTTCTTCTTTGCCATATTCATTTCCTCCTTTTGCAGCGGAGTCTCTGTTTGAATTATACCAGAATCTCCGCCGCTTGACAACCAAGGCGTTATTCGCGCGATGGATCCTCAACGAGTGCGATATGCAGCTCCTCCAGCTGACGGGGCTCCACCGGACCGGGCGCATCCATCATCAGATCCTGCGCGTTCTTGTTCATCGGGAACGGTATCACCTCGCGGATCGAATCCTCCCCGGCCAGCAGCATCACCATCCGGTCCACCCCGGGAGCAATGCCCGCATGCGGCGGCGCGCCGTAGCAGAAAGCATTATACATGGCGGGGAATTTCGCCTTCACATCCTCTTCGCCGAGGCGGACCAGGCTGAAGGCTTCCACCATGATCTCCGGATCATGATTCCGGACCGCGCCGGAGCTGAGCTCCACGCCGTTGCAGACCAGGTCATACTGGAAAGCCGTCACGGACAGCGGATCCACTTCCCCGTTCTTCGCCTTCCGCAGAATCTCCAGACCTCCGTTGGGCATGGAGAAGGGATTATGGCAGAATTCGAGCTCGCCGCTTTCCTCCCCGATCTCATACATCGGGAAATCAACGATCCAGCAGAACTCATATTTCTCCCGGTCCATATGATCCGGGCACAGGGCGCCCAGCTGCTTCACAAGCACGCCGGCGGTTTTCTGGGCCGCGGAGAGTTTGCCGGCGCTGAGACAGACCAGCGTGTTCTTCGGCAGATCCAGCTCCGCAATCACCCGGTCCTTCCGGTCCTGCAGGAATTTGGCAATGCCGCCCACGATTTCGCCCTGCTCGTCCACCCGGAACCAGTAGACCTTGTTCCCAGCGACAACCTCTACATCGGCACAAAGCTTGTCGATCTGCTTCCGGGTACCGGTGAAATCCGTCACCTTCACGGCCTTCACCCGCTGCCCTTCAAAGGGGCCGAAGCCGCAGCCGCCCAGGAGCGCCGTCGCGTCCTGCACCGTCAGGTCAATCCGCAGATCCGGCTTGTCGCTGCCGTAAAGCTCCATGGCTTCCAGATACGGAATGCGCCGGAAGGGAGCGGACGACGCGGTATGATACGTGCCGTATTTCGCGAAGACCGGCGGAAGCACCTTCTCCAGCACGGAGAACACGTCATCCTGGGATGCGAAGGCCATCTCCATGTCCAGCTGATAGAACTCGCCGGGAGAACGGTCGCCCCGGGCATCCTCGTCCCGGAAACAGGGGGCAATCTGGAAATACCGGTCAAAGCCGGAGGCCATCAGCAGCTGCTTAAACTGCTGGGGCGCCTGGGGCAGTGCATAGAATTTTCCCGGGTGCTTCCGGGCGGGAACCAGATAATCCCGGGCTCCCTCCGGGGAAGAAGCCGTCAGGATCGGCGTCGTGATCTCCAGGAAGCCCTCGCCGATCATGGCGCTCCGAAGGGCGGCCACCACCTGGGACCGGAGGATGATCCGGTTCTTCACCTCCGGGTTCCGCAGATCCAGATACCGGTATTTCAGGCGGATGCTTTCATCCGCCTCCTTGCTGCGGTTGATCTGGAACGGCAGCGCGTTATACCGGCACTTCCCGAGCACCTCCAGGCTGTCCGGCACCACTTCGATGTCTCCGGTATCCATCTTTGGATTCTTGCTGGCCCGCTCCCGGACGACGCCGGTCACAGAGATCACGCTTTCCTTGTTCAGGGCCGTGACCTGGGCCAGCAGGGTGGGATCCTCCACCACCAGCTGGGTCGTGCCGTAAAAGTCCCGGAGCACCACGAAGGCCAGGCTACCGCCCACCTCCCGCACATTCTCCATCCACCCGGAGAGGCGCACTTCCTTTCCCGCGTCCGCCAGGCGGAGTTCATTACAGGTATGAGTTCTGGTCTGCATGACTGATTCCGCTTCCTTCCTCTTTACTCTTTCAGGATTCCATCATGGCCCGGAGGGTTTCCGCCGCCTCCGCCTGCGGAACGGTTTTTTCCGCTTTCGTCGCCATATTCTTGATTTTCACGGTGCCGGCCTGCGCCTCTTCCTCCCCGATGGTGGCAGAGAAGGGCGCCCCGGTCTTGTTCGCGTACTTGAACTGCGCCTTCAGGCTGCGGGAGCAGTGATCCATATCTGCCCGGAAGCCCTGGGCCCGCAGTGACTGCACCAGCCGGAAGGCATCCATCCGGCATCCGCCCATGTAGGTCACGAAGACTTCATACTGATCCGGCCGGGGAATCACGATCCCCTCCCCGTCCAGCAGCATCAGCACCCGCTCGATGCCCATCCCAAAGCCCACCGCCGGCAGGTCCGGCCCGCCCAGCTGGGAAACCAGATGATCATAGCGCCCGCCGCCGCAGACGGTCAGATTGCCGTCCTTTGTGGAGGTAATCAGTTCAAACACCGTCTTGGTATAATAATCCAGGCCGCGGACAATCCGGGAATCGATCCGGAACGGAATCCCAGACGCCTGCAGGCAGTCCTGCAGCTGTTCAAAATGGGCCCGGCAGTCCTCACAGAGATAGTCCAGCATGCTCGGGGCATCCTTGACCAGCGCCTGGCAGTTCGGCTTCTTGCAGTCCAGCACCCGCAGGGGGTTCCGCTCATACCGGTTCCGGCAGTCCTCACACAGGCCGCTCAGGCGCGGCACCAGGTAATCCTTCAGCGCCGCATGGTATTTCGGACGGCATTCCGGACAGCCAATGCTGTTGATATTGACGCTGAGATTCTTCACCCCCAGGTCATCCAGCAGATGGAAGGCCAGCAGGATCAGCTCCGCATCCACCGTCGCATCCTGGGCGCCAAAGCACTCCATGCCGAACTGGTGATGCTCCCGCAGGCGGCCGCTCTGGGGCGCTTCATAGCGGAAAATCGGCGAGCTGAGATAATACATCTTGCAGGGAAGCGCGTCGGCATAAAGATTGCTCTCCAGGAAGCAGCGCGCCGCGCCGGCCGTCCCTTCCGGCTTCAGGGTGATGGAACGGTTGCCCTTGTCCTGGAAGGTGTACATCTCCTTCTGAACGATATCCGTCGTATCCCCCACACCGCGGGCAAAGAGCTCCGTATGCTCAAAAACCGGTGTCCTGACCTCCCGGTATCCCGCCAGGGCCGCGGCCCCGCGCATCTTCTTTTCCAAAAACTGCCAGCGGTAGCTCTCTGTCGGCAGTACATCCTTCGTCCCTCTGGGCGCCTGAGTCAGCATCATTCTCCTCCTTCATGCCTGCAACTCCACAGACCGTTCTTTTATACCACAAAACAGGCGAAAAGGAAAGCTCCCCGAGAAAAAAAGGCGGCCCATATTCCGGCAGCGAGCCGTCCGTCCGGCATGGCAGGAAAACGACGTCAGAAAAGCCCCCGCAGACGCGGGGGCTGCCGTTCCTGATGAGCGGGAAGATCATGCTTCCGTCACATCGACCTTGCGGCGCAGGCGGATATCCCGGCTGGAAGCGCCGACCATGAATTCCCGCTCTCCGGTCACGCGGACCCATTTATCCTTCGTCCCGTTCTCCCGGAGAACCGGCGTCTGTGCCGGATCCCAGCTCATCAGCATTTGGGGGTCGATCCGCAGCGAAACCTCCCGGATCTCACCGGGCTGAACGTTTTTCACCCGTGCAAAGCCGATCAGCTGCTTCTCCGCCATCTGCATATAGGCCGGAACCTGTCCCCGGCCCAGATACACCTGCGCAATCTCGTCCCCGGCGCGCCTGCCGGTATTCTGAACGGTGAAGGAAACCCGATAGGTCCCGTCCTCCGGTTTGACTTCCAGATTGTCATACGCATAGGCAGTATAGGAAAGGCCGTGTCCGAAGGGATACAGGGGGCAGACGCCCTCCCGGTCATTATACCGGTATCCGTTGAAGATCCCCTCCGACAGGCGAATCCGGATATCCTCCTCTTCCCCGGTGCCCACGCCCCGCTCCTTCAAATGCGCCGGAGAATCGGTGAGCGGGGTATCCGCTGTGGCAAAGGGCCAGGTCTGCGACAGCTTTCCGGAGGGATTGATCCCGCCCGTGAGGATTTTTGCGATCACCCGGGCGCCTTCCTGCCCGGGATGGTAGGCCGTCAGAATCGCGCTGGCCTGGGCCTCCCACTCGCCCAGCGCTCTGGCGTTCGAGGTCTGCACCAGCACGATCAGCTTCGCTTCCGGCTTCTTCGCCGCGATCACGTCCTGCAGCAGCTGACGCTGCTCTCCACCCATCTCCAGGGGCTGCTCCTCCGAAAGCTTCCGGAAGTTCAGCTTCATCTCCTTCATCACCTGGTCGCAGGCGTAGTAAATAATCGTATCCGCCCGGGCCGCCGCTTTCAATGCGGCCTCGTAGGATGTCTTCCGGAAGGTCGGCGTCTGCCAGGCGATCCGGAGCTGAAGATCCTTGTTTTTCACGCACTGACGGCCGTGAATCAGGACAGGATACATCTTTCCCGCTTCCAGCCGGAAGGTATTTCCGGTGATGCCCATCCCCTCCGGCGTACAGATCAGGGATTCCCAGGGCCACTGGGCCCATTCCCGCATGAGACTCCTGCCCACCTGCTGCCAGCCGGCCTCCGTCTGAATGAAGAAGCTGGCCATGCCGCCAATGCACTGCAGCATCAGATGATAATCGCCGGTTTCCTCCGGCCGGAGGAAGCCCTTCCAGGTCCAGGCCGCCTGATCGGTAAAGGCGGTTCCGTTCGGACCGTTCCGATAAGTTTTGACTACAGCGCCGGATTCATCCGTCCCGACCGTAAAATTCACCATCGGATCGACGCCGTAAACCGTCCCCAGCAGATCCGGATCCACCTTTTTCTCGCCCATATCATTATAACTGGACATTCCGGTATCAATCAGGACCCCGTCCTCATCAAAATCCTGGAAGCCGAGGAAGGCCGCGCCTGCTCCACCGGGACCCCTGGCCGCCGCCACCGGATCCCGGTCCGCATCCAGAATCCCCCAGGTCCTCACGAGACCCGGCTTTTTCCCTTCCGCATCCTGAAAGAGCACCTTTCCCGGAATCGGTTCGCCCACATAATCAATCCCGGGATACGCCTCAAAGGATTTCCCGGTGACCTCTTCCAGCGCCTCCCGCCCGGACTGCATCCGGCCGAGCGTACCGAAGCTGCGCTCCTGCGCCTCTCCCGTGACCGGATGCTTCGAGCCCAGGCCGATCAGGGCGACATTTCCGTCCAGTGCCTGCGGCGAAAGCGGCAGGGCCCCGTCGTTCTTCAGGAGCACCGTGCCCTCCGCCACCATCCGGGCCGCTTTCTTCGCGTTTTCCTCGAACAGCCCTTCGGCCTTCCGCTGCTCATAGCACCATTCCATCTGAATCGGATGCTTCCGCCACGGATCCGGGATCACCTTTCCGTTCTCATCCAGCTGCACCAGCCCCAGCAGGCCGACCACGGACATGCCATACAGCACGTGCCGGACGGCTTCATTGAGTTCCTCAAACGTCATCTGACCGCGCTCAATATGCTTCAGAATCCGGTTGGCATGATTATAGGCCGGATACGGCATCTCCATATCCATACCCTTACTGAGCGTAAATTCATGCACCGATCCCCAGTCGCTCATGACGGAGCCCCTGAAGCCCCACTGGTCCCGGAGCACTCCCTTCAGCAGCGCTTCATTGGCGGAGCAGTAGCTGCCATTCACCCTGTTATAGGAATTCATAACGCTGCCGGCGTTCCCTTCGTGGATCGCCATATCGAAGGTGCGCAGATACTGCTCATGCAGCGTCTGTTCATCCACCATCTCATCCGGAAAGCGGAAGAAACTGCGTCCGAAGGTGTTCGCGACGGCAAAATGCTTGATGGTCGCGATCACGCCCTGATCCTGGCAGCCCTTGGTCTCCGCCACGCCCAGACGGCCGGCCAGGTAGCTGTCCTCCGCCTTCATATCCTTATTGCGCCAGAAATGCCCGCTGCGGATGACATCCACCTGCGGAGCGAGCAGATAGTTTCCGGAGCACGCCGCCGCTTCCGACGCGGCCACCGCGCCGAATTCATAGGCCATATCCTCATCCCAAGTACAGCCCAGCAGGGACGGCTGCGGCAGCCCGGTCGTCTCCACCACACCGGTGATACCGGCCGGCCCGTCATACATGACCGCTTCCGGAATGCCCAGACGGGGCACGCCCCACTGATACCCCGCATTGCCGATTTTTCCCTTATCGTCCGGCTCCTTCGAGCCGCCCAGCAGAGAAAACTTCTCTTCCATGGTCATGGCGTCAATCAGCGCCTCAATTTTCTGATCCCGTACCGCCGGCTCATCGATATGGATGTCCTTCCGGGTGAAAAAATCCGGATACTTCACTGTCCGCACTGCATTTCCCTCCTCTGAATGTTCGGAAATAATAACGTCGTATTTGTCCCTTTTCAAACCATTCCCTGCATCCTCCCTATATACTAACCAAATACAGATTTCCTGTCAATTGATCAATGCCAACACATTTTGCGGCTACAGGAGTATCATTTCTCCCGGACACAAAAAAGCCGCCCCTGCTCCGGGAGAGAAGGGCGGTTCATTTCAAAAATTTTTTCAGGTTCAATGCTGCATCCGGCTTCCGGACCTGCCCGGCCTGCTGCCGGTTTTACCAGCTGTGCTTCAGGGCTTCCTTGACGCAGGACTGGTGAGCGGAATCCACTTTCTTGCTGCCATGGGTCTTGCTGCCCGTAAAATGAATGCAGAAATGGCCGTTGAAATTATTGTTCTTGATCGTCTGGGTTCCGTGGGGCATGCCGTTCATGGAAGCGGCATAGACATGACCGTTATACTTCACCAGGATCGGGCGCCGACGCCAGGACCAGCTTCCGTAGATGCTTTTCATGATCTTCGTGTCGGAAGCGGAAGCCGGCTCGCAGTCCGCATGGTTGACACCGGACCAGCGCTTGACGTTGAAGACCTTGCCCGTTCGGATGTCCTTCACCTTGAAAGTCGCGTGATGCGGAATCCGGTCCGGATGCTTAAACCAGCTCAGCGATTCCGTTCCGGTGCCGTCGTCGCTTCCGCCGCCGCCGGAACTTCCGGATCCTCCGCTGGCTTTTTTCGCATTCTTGCTCTTCAGCTTTTCAATGGTTTTCGCGCCGGCCTGGCCGTCCGCAGAAAGCCCGTTCCGTTTCTGGAAAGCCTTGACGGCATTCTTTGTGCCGGTGCCGTAATCCCCGTCCACATCGCTGAGGTATCCCAGGTTCTTCAGCTTCCGCTGAACCCATCTTACAGCAGCTCCCTTGTCCCCGACCCTGCAGGGGTCCCCTTCTTTGCCGGAAGACGAGCTGGAGGAAGATTTCGAAGATGACTTTGAATCATCGGAGGAAGAAGAACCCTTCTTAATATACTTCTTCGCAACGTAGCCCGTCCGGCTGCCATCCTTAATCTTATACCAGCTGCCCTTGGTTTCCAGGACTTCCACCTGGGCCCCTTTTCGCAGGGTCGCAATCGCTTTACTTTCCGTCGTGTTACTTTTCCGCACTGTCAGTGAACTGGCCGTTACCGTTCCGGTCCAGGCCAGCGCGCTCATCAGCGGAATCAGGCAGAGCAGCATCAGCAGCATCAGCCCGGATTTCCATTTCTTCAAGCAGCACACCTCCTTCGCGGCGGAATTTTGGAATCCTTCGCTATTTTATTGCGACTTTTTTAAGATGTCAACTATTTTTCGTAATTTTTTCGTAATAATTTAAAAGAAAATTTGACAGAAAATTTATATTTCCCTTTCAAACGCCCTTGACCCCGTCTTTTTTTTATGATAATATGTCTCCCGGTTTCGAAGGAACCGTTGCCGTAGACAGCCGGTACCCGCAAGGGTGTAAAGGGCTTCTGGCCCGCCTGCCGAGGTGTGAGCGCTTCACGATTGATTCTGATGCCCTTGCGCCTGTGCGCGAGGGTTTTTCTTCATTACAGAACCGGTAGGGAGGTGCAAGACAATGAGCAAGAATCTGGAAATCAAGAAGCAGGTTGTGGCGGACATCATCGAGAAGTTCAAAAGCGCTGAGTCCGTGGTGGTTTGTTCCTTCAACGGACTGACCGTGGAGCAGGTCACTGAGCTGCGCAAGCAGTGCCGCGAAAACGACGTGCATTACTGCGTGCTGAAGAATCGTCTGGTTGGCCGCGCACTGAAGGAGCTGAACATTGAAGGGATGGACGCTCTGCTGGAAGGCCCCAACGCTTTCGTGTTCGGCACGAAGGATGTGACTGCGGCCCCCAAGGCCATCGCTTCCTTCATCGACAAGAACAAGCTGACCAGCCTGGAAATCAAGGGCGGTCTGACCGGGACGGAATTTACCGACGTCGCCGGCATCAAGGCCCTGGCCGCAACGCCCAGCCGCGAAGAGCTGCTCGGTACGATGGTTGGCTGCCTGGTCTCCCCCGTATCCGCCCTGGTGGCCGTGCTGGACGAGATCGCCGAGAAGAAAGAAGCCGCTTAATCCCGGAAGCAGCCTGAACGCTGCATAAGAAAACCAACATATTTATTACGGAGGAAATCAAAATGACGAATCAAGAGATCATTGAAGCGATTGAGTCGATGACCCTGCTTCAGGTGAAAGAACTGGTTGATGAAATGAAGGAAAAGTTCGGCGTGACCGGAGCGATCGCCGTTGCCGGCGGCGCTGCTGCGCCCGCTGCGGAAGCCGCTGAAGAGAAGACCGAATTCGACGTCGTGCTGAAGGAAGCCGGCAGCGAAAAGATCAAGGTCATCAAGGTTGTGCGCGAAGTCGTGAGCGGCCTGGGTCTGAAGGAAGCCAAGGAAATCGTCGAGTCCGCTCCCAAGACCATCAAGGAAGGCGTCTCCAAGGAAGAAGCCGAGAAGATCGCCGAGCAGTTCAAGGCTGTGGGCGCCACCGTCGAAATCAAATAATTTTCTGCGGAATACAGGGACAGAGTTTCGGCTCTGTCCTTTTTTGTTGCTGTGCGTTCACCCCTTTTCTCTTTCCTCCCCGGAAAAAGCTGAATCACCTGCTGAGTTTCCCTGTTATCCGCAAAATATGCCGGCTTATTCCGCGTGAATATCCCTTTTCAAGCCCCCTGTTCTGTGGTAAAATAGGCCCAACGTTTGAAGGAAGGAGTCCTTTGATCCGTGGCGAAGAAAAAGAATCCCAACAGCAATCCCAAATCCGGCGGACTCGGGTTTATCATCACCGCCCTGGTGCTGTCCTCTCTGTCCGGCTTCTCCCTGGGAGGCATCCTGGTCGGTGTCGTGGTCGGGCTTGGCATCGGGAAGATCACGTCCATCATGGGCTCCGGGCTGGACACGACGACGCACAATAAAGAAGACATCGAGCGGCAGAGGCAGGAAGCCGAAGCCGCGCAGCGAATGGCGCAGCAGGAACTGAAGCGGCAGCAGGCCGAAACGGCGCAAAAAGCCCGGCAGGAAGCTTCCCGGATTCCCCTGACCGGGGACGCAACCGCGGATGCGGTGATCACCAAAGGCCAGGAAATGATCGATACCATCCGGAAGGAAAACGCCGCCATCCCGGATCCCACCCTGAGTGCTCAGATGGAAAGCGTATGCGAAAAATGCGAACAGATTTTCCGCACCGTTTCCGAAGCCCCTTCCAAGGCGCCCCAGGTCCGGAAATTCATGAACTACTATCTGCCCACGACGCTGAAAATGCTGGCCAATTACCGGACCATGCAGAACCGGGGCGTCTCCGTGCAAGAGATGCGGACCGCCCGCGAAACCACCGTCCGGGGCATGAACATGATCCTGACGGCCTGTCAGAAGCAGATCGACAACCTGCACAAGGAAAACCTGATGGACATTTCCACGGACATCGACGTGCTGGAGCAGATGCTGAAGCGGGACGGCTACACCGAAAGCGAACTGACGGGCATCAGGGATCCCATCCCCGTCCAGGAACCCAGAACGGCCATGGAAGCCCAGATGCGGGCGAGCAGCGTGCCGGTGATGGAATTTCCGGACGAAAAGGATTCCCGCGAACCGTCCTCCGCCCCGAATTATCACTACCGGAATCAGTAATATCCATTTGATCAACAACCGAGAAGGAGGAGCTTCCCATGTCTGAACTGAACAATCCCGCCCCCCAGCTTTCCCTGAATACCCCCATGGATGAGCCCGCAGCAGAGGCCGCCCCGGTCCAGAGCATCCAGCAGCAGGCCGCGCCGGTCACCCAGCAGACAACGCCTCCGGCGCTGGACGACAGCCAGCTGACCGACGCGGAACGCAGGGCCGTGGACGATTTCATCGCCAAGGTCGACATCACGAATCCGGAGCATGTGCTGCTGTTCGGCGCGGATGCGCAGAAACGTATCGCCGATTTCTCCGAAAATGCGCTGAACACCGTGAAAACCCAGGAAACGGGCGAAGTGGGCAACATGCTGGTGAACCTGGTGAGCGAGCTGAAGGGCTTTGAAAGGGACACGGAGGAGCCGAAGGGCCTGCGGAAGCTTTTCTCCAAGGGCGAGGACAAGGTAACCCGGATGAAGGCCCGGTACAGCGCCGTCTCCGCCAATGTGGAGAACATCGCCGGGAGCCTGGAGAACTACCAGGCACAGCTGCTGAAGGACGTCTCCATGTTTGACAAGCTGTATGATCAGAACAGCGACTATTTCCACCAGCTGACGCTGTACATCATCGCCGGGGACAAAAAGCTGGCGCAGGTCCGGAATACGGAGCTGAAGGACCTGCAGGAAAAGGCCCGGCTGAGCGGTGACGCCATGGACGCCCAGAAGGCCAGCGACCTGGCCGCCCAGTGCGACCGGTTCGAGAAAAAGCTCTACGACCTGAAGCTGACCCGGCAGGTTTCCATGCAGATGGCTCCCCAGATCCGGCTGCTGCAGAACAACGACAGCCTGCTCGTCGAACGGATCCAGAGCACGCTGAGCAATACCCTGCCCCTGTGGAAGAGCCAGATGGTGCTGGCGCTGGGGCTGCAGCACTCCAAGGAAGCCCTGGCCGCCCAGACCGCTGTGACCGACATGACCAACGAACTGCTGCGGAAAAACGCGGAAGCTCTCAAGATCGGCACCGTTGAAACCGCCCGGGAAGCGGAGCGGGGCATCATCGATCTGGAAACCCTCGTCCAGACCAACCAGAGCCTGATCGACACCATCGACGAGGTGCTGCAGATTCAGAGCGACGGGCATCAGAAGCGTCTGGAAGCCGAACGGCAGCTCTATGAGATGGAAGCGGAGCTGAAGAAAAAGCTGCTGGCCACCCATATGGGATAAATCAAAACACGAATCGCAGCCCGGCAGAGGCGTCTGCCGGGCTGCTTCTGAAAGGAGCGCGGGAAATTGCGCGTGATTGGGCTGACGGGCGGAATCGCCTGCGGAAAAAGCACAGTCAGCGAATGGCTGCGGGAGCAGCCGGGATGCTGCGTCATCGACGGGGATCAGATTTCCCGTCAGCTGACCGCGCACGGCGGAAGCGCGCTGCCCCGCATCCGGGAAACCTTCGGAGACCGGGTTTTCCTTGCTGATGGAACGCTGAACCGCCGTGGGCTGGGAAACCTGGTGTTCAGCCAGCCCGCAGCCCGGGAGCAGCTGGATGCCCTGATGGCTCCCCTGCTGGAGGAAGCGACACGGCTCCGTCTGCAGCGCGCCCGGGAGGAGGGCGCCGCGCTCTGTTTCCTCGATTATCCGCTGCTGTTCGAGAAAGGATATGACCGGCTGTGCGACGCAATCTGGTGTGTCACTCTCCCGCGGGAAATTCAGCTGCAGCGCCTGATGGACCGGGACGGGATCTCCAGGGAGGAAGCGCTCCGGCGGATGGATGCGGTGCTGTCCACCGAAGAAAAAGCCCGGAGAAGCACCGCAGTGATCGACAACAGCGGAACCGTTTCCTATACGCTGTCCCTGCTGCCACCCCTGCTGGAAGCCGAACGCCGGCAGGCGGAAACCGCCGGCAGCGGGCCGCGTCGCCGCAGGGCCGCCAGATACGGCACGAACGAATCCGAATCCGGTCCGGAACCGTCGCCGGTTTCGCCGGAGCCGGCACCATCCGTTACTCAGCGGACGCAGGTTCCGAAAGTCATGGACCGGCCGGACTCCGCCCGTCGGAAGCCCTCCGAGCGGAAGGTTCAGTGGCATATTCCATCCTGGCTGATGGGGTGCCTGATTGCAGTCTTCTTCCTGCTGCTGGGCGGAATCACCGCCCAGAGTCTGATGCAGGCCTGGCTGACCCGGCAGACGGAAGCCCATTATGCTGATGCCCGGGCAATTCTGGGGCAGTATCCCCTGGAATACCGGGACATGATCGTCTCCGCCGCGGAGGAGTACAATCTGAGTCCCGCTTTTGTGGCCTCCATCATCCGGAACGAGAGCTCCTTCCAGCCCAGAGCGGAATCCGGCGTGGGTGCCCGGGGTCTGATGCAGCTGATGCCGGACACTGCGGAATGGATTGCCGGAAAAACAAAAACGCAGGGGTACGCCTTTGACCGGATGTATGACCCCGAGAGCAATATCCGCTTCGGATGCTGGTACCTGAACTATCTGTCCACGCTGTTTCGGGGTGATCCGGTCTGCGTCGCCTGTGCATACCACGCCGGGCAGGGACAGGTCAATGCCTGGCTGTCCGACCCCGGCATCAGCAGCGACGGCCATACGCTGGATCTGGACCGGATGGCGGACGGACCGACCAAAACCTATGCCAGGAGGGTAATCAAAACCTATGGGATTTATCAGACGCTGTATTTCGATGGTGCTGATATTTACGATGTGCTGCTGCCCCGCGCTGGCCAGCAACGTGGAGAACAGCCTGGTGATCGGCATCCAGAGCAGCAAAACCCTGACCATCCGGCCCCTGCTTCCGGTGGAGCGGGACATGGTGTCCCTCTATGATCTTGTCTACGAGAGCCTGATCTACGTGGATGACAATTACATGCCTCAGGGGCAGCTTGCCCAGAGCTGGAACGTCTCCACCAACGGTAAAATCTGGACCTTCTATCTCCGCCCTGCGGTCACCTTCTCCGACGGTACGCCGCTGACCGCTCAGGATGTGGTAGCCTCGGCCCAGTACATTCTGGACCGGGCCAACGATGAGAACAGCTCGGAGCCCGGATTTTACTCCAACCTGAAATTCTTTGTCTCCTCGATAACCGCGAAGGATGAGAGTACCGTGGAGATCCGGAGCCAGAAGCGGCCCTGCTATGGGCTGCTGTACGCGATGAACTTCCCCGTCGTGCCCGCGGCACTCGTGGATACGGACAATCCGCCCGGAACCGGGCCCTACCGTTTCAACACCTTTGCCGCCGGGGACTACTGCTGGCTGCAGGCAAATCCGAACTGGTGGCAGGCGCAGCCCCAGGTGCAGGAAATCATGTTCTCCTTCCATGACACCCAGAAGGCAGTAATGGAGAGCTATGAATACGCCCGCGTGGACGCGGTTTTCTCCCGGTCCATCGCGGCGGCACAGTATAAATCCGGCATCTCCTCCCTGTCCATCTCCTACCGGACAAACCAGCTGGAATGCCTGCTGATGAATAACTCCGCCTCGGAGCTGACCCCCGAGGTCCGGCAGGCGATCCGGCATGTGGTGGATGTATCCAAGATCGTTTCCACCGTGTATTCCGGCATGGTCACGCCTACTAACCTCCCCTTCTATCCCGGCACATGGACATACAACGATTCCCTCTCCTCCTACTTTACTCTGGACACTACCGAAGCCAGGCGCCTGCTGGAGGCTGCTGGATGGGGAGATTCGGACGAGGACGGCGTACTGGACCGGCTGAACGCTGAGGGAAAGATGGTCCGGCTGCATCTCCGCTTCTTCGTATACGAGGAACCGGAAAACGATGTCCGGGTCGAAGCAGCTAACCGGATCGCCGAAATGCTGGCCACCGTGGGTATTGACAGCACGGTTGAAACCATGACCATGGCCAATCTGCACGAACGGCTCTCCGCCGGGTCCTACGACCTGGCCCTGGTTTCCTTCGCCATGGACGCCGTACCGGACCCCGGCTTCATGCTGATGCGCGGAAATACGGGAAACTACACCCGATACCGGAACGAAAAAATCACCGAGCTGTTCGAGGCCCTGCGGACGGAAACCACCCAGACCGGATACCAGCAGAAGCTGTGGCAGATTCAGGCCCGGTTTGCTGAGGATTGTCCCTTCCTCTGCCTCTACTGGCGGATGGGGAACGTGCTGACAAGATACATGTACACCACCGTACGGGATGTCCGGGAGCTGGAACTGCTGCGCGGAATCGAAAGCTTCCATCCCTGAACCGGAAAGGATGCAACCATGGACTGGATTGAAATGATTGTTCATACCACCACCGCCGGCGCGGATGCCGTTTCCTTCCTGATGATGGAAAACGGCGCGGGCGGAACCATGACCGAGGATCGGGCTGACATTCCGGATCCATCCAAGCCCAGCGGCATCTGGGAAATCATCGACCCGAAGCTTCTGGAGCGCATGCCGGAAGATGTGCTGGTACATGCCTGGTTCGATCCGGCCGACCGGTGGAGCCAGCGGCTGGAAGCGCTGCAGCGCGGCCTGGACAGACTGCGGGAACAGTATCCCGGATACGGGACGCTCCGTCTGGAGAGCAAATCGATTCCGAATGAAAACTGGGGCGAAAACTGGAAGCAGTTTTACCATCCCCTGCGGGCCGGGAAGCATCTGGTCATTAAGCCCAGCTGGGAAGCCTTCTCTCCGCAGCCCGGGGACCACGTGATCGAGCTGGATCCCGGCATGGCCTTCGGCAGCGGTTACCACGACACAACAGCCCTCTGCCTGGGCCTGCTGGAGGAATATATGCAGCCCGGGGACCGGGTCATCGACGTGGGGACCGGCAGCGGCATTCTGGCCATCGGCGCAGCCATGCTGGGCGCAGGCGACGTCCTGGCGATTGACATTGATCCGGACGCGGTCCGGGTCGCCCGGCAGAATATCGAAACCAACGGCGTCGGGGACCGGATCCGGGTTCAGGAGGGCAATCTGCTGGATCAGGCGGAAGGCGCGCAGTGCGATATCTGTGTCGCCAATATTATCGCGGATATCGTGCTGGGCTTTGCCGTCCCGCTGAAGGCGCACATTCGCCCGGACGGGCTCTTCATCTGCAGTGGGATTATCCTCGAGCGGCAGGAGGAAGTCCGGAAAGCGCTGCTGGATGCCGGATATGAGATTCTCAGCGCGCCTGTCACCCCGGAATGGGCCGCTTTCTGCGCCAGGAGGCCGAAATAATGCACCGGTTTTACGTGGAAGAGGATCATCTCCTTCAGCAAATTGCGACGCTGACTCCAGAGGATGCCCGGCACGCCCTGCGCGTGCTGCGGATGGAAAAAGGAGCAGCGGCCGAAATTCTATGCGGCGGAACGCGTTATCTGGCCCGGATGCTTGAAAGTCAGGGGACCGAGGTCCGGTTTCAGCTGGAGGAAGCATTGCCCACAACGGAGCCAGCCCTGCAGATAACCCTCTTCCAGGGGCTGTCCAAGGCGGACAGGATGGAATGGACTGTCCAGAAGGCGGTTGAAGTAGGGGTTCATGCCATTGTGCCGGTACGGATGGCCCGATGCGTCGTAAAACTGGACGACCGGGAAGCCGAAAAAAAGCAGGAACGATGGCAGCGAATTGCGCGGGAAGCCGGAAAGCAATCCGGACGATGCTTTCTCCCTTCAGTTTCCCTGCCCCGCTCCCTGCCGGAGGTGCTTCAGGCAGCCCAAGCGCTGGATGCCTGCGCAGTTCCCTGGGAGGAAGCCAGTGCGCTCGGCCCGGGCGCCTTCACCGCAGCGCATCCGGAAATTCACAGCCTGGGGATCCTGATCGGGCCGGAGGGCGGCATCGAACCCGAAGAAATCGCTTCCCTGACCGGCGTTTTTGAACCCATCACCCTGGGGCCACGAATCCTGCGGACAGAAACTGCCGGGCCGGTGGCTGCGGCCGTGATGCTTGCCCTGCGAGGCGAAATGGAGTACGCTGCGAGATGAGAATCGCTTATCACACCCTCGGATGCAAGGTCAACCAGTACGATACGGAAGCCATGCGGGAGCTGCTGGAAACGGCGGGATACGAATCCGTCCCATTCCAGGAGAATGCGGAGATTTATTTGATCAACACCTGTACCGTCACCGGCACCGGAGATCAGAAATCCATGAAGCTGGCGCGGAAAATCAGGCGGGAGCACCCGGAAAGCCTGTTGATTCTCTGCGGCTGCCTGGCCCAGAAGCAGGGAGCCGCCCTGCTGGAAGAAACCGGAGCGGATCTGATTCTGGGAACGCAGAACCGGAACCGGATCGTTGATCTGGTTCAGCAGCTGCGTAAAGAGCGAAAGCCTATCTGCGCGGTGGCGCCGCTGGGAACGGAAGCCGGCTTTGAGCCGCTGCGGATCTCGCGGGTTTCCGAGCATACCCGGGCGACGGTCAAGATCCAGGAAGGCTGCAATAATCACTGCACATACTGCATTATTCCTTCCGTAAGAGGCCCGATCCGTTCGCGGAGTCTGGAGGACCTGCGGGCTGAAATTCTTCGCCTGCGGGATACCGGCTTTACGGAGATCGTGCTGACGGGGATTCACCTGGCCTCCTACGGAAAGGAATGGGAAGGGGGACAGCCCCGCCTTGCGGACGCCATCCGGGTGGTCCATAAAGTCGAAGGCATCCGGCGAATCCGTTTGGGATCCCTGGAACCCGTGATCGCCACGGAGGAGTTCTGCAATGTACTCCGGGAGATGCCGAAGGTCTGCCCCCAGTTCCATCTGGCCCTTCAGAGCGGCAGCGATACCGTCCTGGCCAGGATGGGCCGACGGTACCGGACAGCCGAATACCTCACCGCCGTGCAGCGCCTGCGTGATGCATTCCCCCACGCCGCCCTGACCACGGATATCCTGACAGGATTCCCGGGAGAAACGGAAGCCGAGTATTCCGAAACCCGGGCTTTCATTGAAAAAATCGGGTTTGCCCGGATCCATGTATTTCCCTACTCTCCTCGGGAAGGCACACCAGCCGCCAGGATGCCCGGGCAGCTGTCCCGCACTGTAAAGGAAGCCCGGGCCCGGGAACTGATTTCACTCGGGAATCAGGTCGCCCGAAAGTATCTGGAAACCTGGATCGGCAGGCAATCCATCCTTCTGCCGGAAGAAAAAAGCCATGGATGCTGGGAAGGCTATACGCCGGAATACATCCGGGTCAGCCTTCCGCCGGAAGCGGAAGTCCGGTGCGGCAATCCGGTCCCGGTTCTGCTCACCGGGCTGACCGGAAAAGGAATGAACGGTGAGCTGCTGGGACAGATTTAGAATCGTTTTCCCAATGAATAATCATAAGAAAAGGAGTGGATTTCCATGAAAGACTGTCTGTTCTGTAAAATCATTGCCGGTGAGATTCCTTCCACAAAGGTCTATGAGGATGCGTATACCTATGCTTTTCGGGATATCAACCCCCAGGCACCGACGCACATCCTGGTCATTCCGAAAAAACATGTCGCTTCCATGGACGCTGTTGAGGAAGCAACCGACACCGAGCTGGCTGCCTGTCTTCGGGCAGTACGTCTGATTGCGAAACAGGAAAAACTGAAGAACGGCTACCGGGTTGTTTCCAACTGCGGACCAGACGCCTGCCAGTCCGTACCCCATCTGCATTTTCACATTCTCGGCGGTCAGCAGCTGGCGGACCGGATGGTCTGAGACAGCTCCCGCACAGAAAACGAAAAAAATGATTGACGAAATACCCCATTTTGCATATAATAGGAATACAGCTTTGCCGGGCTCTGTTCCGGGAGAGCCAGAAAGTCGCTTCTTTGAGCGAGAGGAGGGATAAGAGTGTCTGAGGTTCGTATCCGTGAAAATGAGTCCCTGGAAAGTGCGCTCAAACGGTTTAAGCGGCAGTGCGCCCGCAGCGGCGTTCTCCAGGAAGTCCGTAAACGCGAGCATTACGAGAAGCCCAGCGTAAAGCGCAAGAAAAAGGCTGAAGCAGCCCGGAAGCGCAAGTGGTAATCTGCCTCTGATCCCCTCCCCTTTGCGGGAGGGCTTTTCTTTTGTGAATAACAGGCCGCCCCTTGAAATGGACTATGAGTTATGCTATAATAATTTTGATCAATACAAGAAATGAGGATTGCATGGTATATTCCTTTCAATTATGGAGGCATCCCAACATTCATTATCGGGAAGCTGTTCAGCGGCTGAGCCGTTGTGAGCTTCTGGCCATGTTGTCGAGCCTTTCTGTGGAAACGAATATTCAGGAGGAGTACATCGGTTCCGCCGCCTTCCTGACCTTTGAAAGCCGTCCCCTCTCCCTGGCGGAACTGGCCTGGCTGCGGCGGCATTCCTGCATTGTCTTCATGGCGGAAAAAAGGGATTGTTTTCTGCTTCCTCTTTCTGTTTCATCCGCTTCCTTCCTGCCGGAGGAGCTGCCGGAAGTCCTGAAGTACAAAGGAAAAACCAGTCCCGCTTTTTCAAGAATGATGTTAAATATCGCTCTTTCCATGAGCCGGTATGCTCATTCTGATCTTCCGGTGACCGTGCTGGATCCGCTTTGCGGGCGCGGAACCGGTCTCTTCTCTGCCCTTCTTACAGGGGATAATGCTGTCGGAATGGATGAGGACAGCCGGGATCTGAAAGAAGCCGGTGATTATTTCAGTCGTTTTCTGAAGCTTCATCGCCTGAAGCATACCCTGTCTGTCGGAAGCGAAACCGTTCGCAGTCATGCTGTCCCCTCCCGCGTTTTCCGTTTTGCGCCGACAAAGGAGCAGTTTCAGAAGGGGGATACCCGTTATCTGTCGCTGTATGAAGGGGATACGGCTCTGGCGGCCAGCCTGCTGAAAAAAAGCCCGGCGCATATCCTGATTGCGGATCTCCCCTATGGTGTCCAGCATGCGCCGCAAACCGGCCGGCATCCTGAACCGTTCCAAACCATGCTTTTGAGAGCGCTTCCGTCCTGGAGAAAAGCGCTTCGTCCGGGGGGGGCGATGGCCCTCAGCTTTAATACCCTGACGCTGAAGGCGGAAACGGTCCGGTCGATGGTTTCCGATGCCGGATTCTCTCTCTGCGATTCTCCTGCCTTTTCCGGTCTTTCCCATACAGTGGAACAGGCCATTATCCGGGATCTGGTTTTTGCCACGGTTCCCGAACATTCCTGATTGAAGGAGGTTTATCTCAATGACTCTTTCCGAACTCCAGTCCAAAACCGTGATCCAGCTGCGGAAAATTGCCCGGGAACAAAACATCATTTTAGGGGCTGGGGTAGATAAACACACAATGATCGAAAAAATAGCAGCCAGTCTGGACCTGGCTATTGAACCGGAGCAGCAGTCCTTTCTGGATCCGTCTGTTCCGGATCAACTGGTCATTTCCGCACATCAGCCGCCTGAAGAACCCGAATCAGCCGCAGACGGAACGGATGTATTGCCTGATGAGCGGCAATCCTCCTCTTCTGAAGCAGCTCCGTCCGAGCCCGAGACGAAATCGGATCATTCCATGTCGTCCGTATCACAGCCGGAAGTGAAAGCCGAGCCTGTCGAACCCCGTTTTCAGGCTGCCTGGCACAGCCCTGATTCGCCGCAGGCCCATAATGCCCAGATTCCGGTCATCAATCGCCCGTCATGGCAGAATCCGGCACCTTCCAGCCGGCCGCTGCCTGGCGAGCAGCGTGCGGTTCCATTGCGTCCCCATTCCTTCGGGCCTCGTTTCGGCCCATCAGCTGTATCTAATGCTCCGGGATCTGAAAACGCTCCCGTCGCTGCGCAGCCTGCTGAACCGCAGCCCCTTCCGCCGCAGCCGGAGCATCGGATGGGGATTCCGGGAAGCGGATCCTTTGGTCCGCGTGCTGTCTCGCCGGCAGCTCCTGCGGTTCAGGCGGCAGAATCCGCGCCTGCCATGGTCCCTGCTGCTCCTGCCGCCCCAGCCGCTGAGTATGCTCAGGCTTTTGCAGATACGTCAGCCAATGCTCCTACGCTGGAGGAGCTGCTTGCCACCGGAGATTTTGAAGAAGGCAGCGGCATTCTGGAACTGCATCCGGATGGGTATGGATTCCTTCGCGCATCCAACTTTCTGCCCTCTTCAAGGGATATTTACGTTTCGATGGCGCAAATCCGGCGCTTTTCCCTGCGAACCGGGGATCTGATTCAGGGTAAAATTCGTCCGCAGCGGGAAGGCGATAAATATGCAGCCCTGCTGTATATTGATTCTGTCAATGGCCTTCCCGAAGAAGAAGCCGTCAATCGTCCCTTCTTTGAAGAACTGACCCCTGTCTATCCCACCAGAAAGATTTCCCTGGAATCAAAGGACGGAACGGCTGTACCAGCACTGCGTCTGATTGACCTCATCGCGCCGCTCGGTTTTGGTCAGCGGGCTCTGATTCTTTGCCCGCCGGATACTGGAAAGCGGGAATTGCTGGCTGAGTATGCCCGTGTTATCACCGCAAACTATCCGGATCTGCATGTGCTGACCCTTCTGATCGATTTGAATCCTGAGGATGTAACTTCCTTCCGTGACGCAGTTCCCTGCCCGGTCCTGTCTTCCACTTTTGATCAGGCGCCGGAAGCTCATCTCCGCCTGACTGAAATGGTTGCGGAACGGGCAATGCGGCTGGTGGAGCAGAAACAGGATGTAGTCATTCTCGCAGACAGTCTGACCCGTTTGGCAAAAATCTATACGACAGCGGCTGTACAGCAGGGGCGCAGTGTGCCGGGAATGGTGAATCCTGCTTCTCTGTTGCGTGCAAAGCGTCTTTTCGGCGCTGCCCGTTCCCTGAAGGAAGGCGGCTCCCTGACGGTAATAGCCACGATGGATATTCAGACAGGCAATAAAGTCGATGATTCAATTGTGGAAGAATTCAAGGGGACTGCCAATATGGAGCTGATGCTGGATCAGGCCGTTGCCCGTGCAGGCATCAAGCCGCCGATCAATCTTCTGCGAAGCTTTACCAAGAAATCTGATATCCTTCTGGATGATGAGCAAAAGGAAGGTCTTTCTCTGATTCGCCAGATGCTTGGGTCCGTTCCTTCCACGACTGCCATCCCGCAGCTGCTTTCAATGATGGACAAAGCCGCAACGAACAGTGATCTGCTCATCAAAATGAAAGACTGGTTTGCTCTCATGAGCAGGATAAAATCCTGAGCATGCTATTGGGCAGCAGAAAACGCCTCCACCGGTTCAGGTGAAGGCGCTTTTTCTTTCTGTCTGCTGTTCGCGGATCTTCCTCTTCCAGCACTGATGACACATTGCCAGATAGCTGTCATTTCCGCCCAGTAAGACCTGCCCGCCGGTCGTGACAATTCTTCCGGCCGCATCTATCCTCGCATTTACAGTCGCTTTCCTTCCGCATTCGCAGATGGTTTTAATTTCTGTGATCGAATCCGCCAGTTCCATCAGACGCATCGATCCCGGGAAAAAATGGGTCAGAAAGTCCGTCCGAAGTCCAAAGCATAGTACCGGCAGATCTTCCTCATCCACCAGCCATCTCAGTTCATCGATCTGTGCCGGCGTAAAGAACTGAGCCTCATCCGCAATAATCACATCCCGCTTCCCATGAGAATGGTAGGCATCAATCACGCTTGTCTCCGCTGTGATTACCTCCGCCCTGTGCTCCAGGCCGATACGGCTTCGGATGATCTCTGCACCATCCCGGGTATCAACGCTTGGCTTGATCAGCCAGACGCTCATTCCCCGCTCTTCATAATTGAATTTCGTAATCAGCGCCTGCGCTGATTTGGAAGAACCCATTACGCCATATTTAAAATACAACTTCGCCATGCTTCTCTCCGTTTCTCAGTGACGCGTAATTTCCAAATGTGCCCGTACCCTTTGTACAACCATTTCCAGCGCCACCTGATTCTGGCCTCCCTCCGGGATGATTACATCCGCCCGGCGTTTGCTGGGTTCTACAAACTGCTCATGCATGGGCTTTACCGTGGTCAGATACTGATTAATGACGCTCTCCAGACTGCGTCCGCGCTCCTCCACATCCCGGAGAATTCTGCGCAGAATTCGTACATCAGCATCCGTATCCACAAATATTTTGATATCAATCTGCTCGCACAGCCGGGGATCTGCATAAATCAGAATCCCTTCCACAATAATCACCCTTGTTGGCTCAACCAGCTCCGTCCGGTCACTGCGGTCATGAATGGTATAATCGTAGACCGGACACTCAATGGGTTTCCCCGCCTTCAGCTTCTTCAGATCAGATACCATCCGGTCTGTATCAAAGGCATCCGGATGGTCATAGTTCAGCAGGCAGCGCTCTTCATAGGGCATATCATGATGCGCTTTATAATAATTATCGTGGTGTACCACAGAAACATTTCCACCGAACCGCTGAACCAGTGTCTCTGTAATCGTTGTTTTTCCGCTGCCGGTTCCTCCGGCAATTCCAATGATCATGATCTCATCCAATACTTTTATCCTCCTCAGCTGAATCTTTCTCAGCACTACCTGCGATAGATCAAAACCCTGATCAGTTTTTTTCTTTCTTCTGGTATTCCAGATGCAGCTCGTTGGTTGAAGCATAGCTCCCCTGCATGCTTAAGTCATACCGCAAATGAATCCGGCCGGTCCCCTGTTTCTCCTCCCATCGTGCTTCTTTCGTATAAACAGCCATATTCATATCCCCATAAGGCGTATGATAGACGGTCTCAAACCGCTGGTTTTTCCGGAAGAGCATGGTGTTTGAGAAATCGCCCAGCCGGTTCATAGTCACCTGGTCTTTCTTCAAAACCAGTTGAATCTCAGACTCTGCCACCTGCCCGGTTTCACGGTCCTGTTGGATCTCCTGATATCTCAGGAGGGAAAAATCCTTTCCGGGAAATAGATGGCCGGACGTCATCATCTGTAATGGATCATCCGCAATCCCGTCATAGCTGGCAATGGAAGCCAGACTGATGAAAACCGGAATCCCCGCGCAGCTTTCCATGTTCTGAGCTCCTCTCTGTAACTGACTCCCTGTAACAGTGTACCTTCTTTTATACAGGTTTGCAAGAATCCCTTGCATCTTTTTTACTCTTTGGGTAAAATAGACATACGATGAATCTCGGAGGCAATCATGCGGCTGAAAGCAAAAGCAAAAATTAACTGGTCCCTGGATATTACCGGCATCCGGGAGGATGGATATCATTTGATGGATATGCTGATGCAGCCGGTTGAGCTTCATGATACCATTGAACTGCTGCGTTCTGACTGCCTTTCACTTTCCACTGCTGGCCATCCGCTGCTGAAAGCGGATGACCGTCATCTTGCAATGCGCGCCGCCCGCCTGCTGAAGGATTTCACGGGATATTCCGGAGGTGCCTCCATCTCAGTCTTCAAGCGTATTCCCGTCGGGGCCGGAATGGGGGGCGGCAGTGCGGATGCGGCCGCGGTTCTCTGGGGGCTCAATCAGTTATGGGGCACCGGGCTGTCCCTTTCAGAACTTGAGCAGCTGGGGCTTTCTCTGGGCGCAGATATTCCGTTCTGTCTTCATGGCGGCCTTACACGCACACGAGGAATTGGGGAAAAAATGGAGAATCTACCATGCGGCCGTCTTTTTCCGCTTGTGGTGATTCAGCCCTGCCGGGGATTATCCACACGGGATGTCTTCAGCCTTTTTCATATGACGGATGAACTAGTCCACCCGGATACTGATGTTTCATCTCAGGCGCTTGCTGCGGGAGATCTGTTCCCGCTTCGGCGAAGCCTGGGGAATGTACTTCAGCCGGTTTCAATCCGGATGCGTCCGGAGATCGGCGTCTGCATCCACAAATTGAAGGAATCCGGTGCGGAAATCGCGCTGATGACCGGGAGTGGAAGTGCCGTCTTCGGTGTTTATCGAACAATGTCCCGCGCCCGGACAGCTTTCTCCTCCCTGGTACTGCAATGGCCATCTGCTTTTTTAACGCAGACTTCCCTGACAAGTATTGAATTGGAAGACTTGTCAGAATGATGATCCCTGCCGGTCGTCTTCGGCTGAAAGGAGTGATCGTTTGTGAAACACCCGGTTTCTTCCTTTGTTCTGGCTCTCTGTCTGATCTGTTTTTTTTCTGTCTCCTCTCTTTCTGAATCAGAGGTCCATCTGGAACCGACGGTTCTGGTTCCTGATTATGTTTCATGGCTACTGGAAGTCGCGGAAGAAGAAGTCGGATACCGGGAGGGGGATCATGGATATAGCAAATATGGCGAATGGGCCGGTGATCCCTATTCACAGTGGTGCGCTGAATTTCTCTGCTGGTGTGTGGACCAGGTGGATCAGCGTCACGGAACGCATCTGCTTGGCCGTGTTTTTCCATTGTATTCCGGGCAGAACACAGGCCGCAGCTGGTTTATCAGAGCCGGAAGGTTTGTCGTCCGAAAAGGGGAAGTAGACGGCTGGGGATATGAATGGCTGAAGGGACATCATGAATATGTCAGGTCCGGGGATTATATTCCCCAACCCGGGGATTATGTTTTCTTCACCTGGACCTCCGGAGTGGATACGGATCATGTCGCACTGGTAGAATACTGCACACAGGGTGCCGATGGAAAGATCAATATTCATGTGATCGAGGGCAATAATCCCGTCGGTGTCTCCCGCAATGTCTATCCGCTGTCCAACACCCAGATCCTTGGTTATGGTACCGTCCATGATCTGGCAGACATAACCATGCGCTTTGGTAATTCAGGAGAAAAAGTCCGTCAGCTGCAGGAAGCTCTGGCTTATCTCGGCTTCCTGGAAGCAAGGTTTGTTACCGGGGACTTTGGCAATGCAACTGCATCAGCTGTCCGTTCCTTTCAGGTAGCCCATCAGCTGCGTCCCAGTTCCATTGCCAACCTGGAAACTCAGCTGCGTCTCCAGGAAGAGGTGGACCTCAGACGGGATCAGGATCCCCTGACCTGGACAGTGGTTGATGAGGATGATGACTGAGTCTTTCCCCGACATCATAAGAGGCTGTCTCTTTCTCGAGGCAGCCTTTTGATGCATATACAGGGATTATTCTCAGCTCATGCAATGACTATCACTTATTCCGGCCATTCTCCATTGAAAACGAAAGCCGCCGGTCCCGTCATATAGATATGGTTGTTTTTTTCATCCCATCGAATGCTCAGATCTCCTCCGTTCAGCTGCAGAATGGCTTTCCTGTCCGTCAAACCGTTGAGAACGCCAGCCGCCAGTGTAGCGCATGCTCCGGTTCCGCAGGCCATTGTTTCGCCGCTCCCCCGCTCCCAGACTCTCATTCGAATATGCTGCCGGTCAATCACTTTAGCAAACTCGGTATTGGTTCCGTTTGGAAAAACCGCATGATGTTCGAACTTTGGACCCCATTTCTCAATGGGCCAGTTTTCTGTCTCATTCAGGAATATGACGCAGTGCGGATTCCCCATGCTGACGCATGTCACCCGAAACTCCCGGCCTTCGATCAGCAGCGGTTCGCTGATGATCCGCCCGGATTTGTCCAACAGATGATTTGCTGCCAGGGAAGTCGGAATATCCTCCGGATTCAGCCCGGGTTCTCCCATATCCACCTCTACTGAAGCAACCTGGCTCCCTTCCACGTTTAGTTTCAGATGCCTGATACCTGCACCGGTTTCCAGGGAGACATTCCGTTTTTGAGTCATCCCTCGCTCATAAACATATTTCCCGATGCAGCGGGTGGCATTTCCGCACATCTCCGACTCACTGCCGTCAGCATTGTACATCCGCATCCGGAAATCTGCCCGTTCGCTGGGGCATATCAAGACCAGTCCATCGCTTCCAATGCCGAAATGCCGGTCACTGATTCTTCGTGACAGTGCTGCCGGGTTCGCAGGGATAGGGTTGTTGATGCAATCCAGATAAATATAATCATTGCCAATTCCCTGCATTTTCGTAAATTTCATTTGCCTTGCTCCTTGATTTCATCTGCGGAAACATGAATCAATATCAGACTCTTGCCTTGCTCGGGCTTGTCCACTGCTGCCCGAGAATAATTAAAACTGTTAAACAACAGGCTAATCGCATACTTCAGATGTCAGACAATGCTGCCCTCTGCAGATAATGCAACCTGGTCCCGAACCGGCAGGTTCTCAGCATGCTCCGGTTGTTCATCCCGAATGAATCGATTCAGTTCCTTTAGCCGGTCGATTC
>JAFRGU010000144.1 GCA_017433675.1 Clostridia bacterium | reverse complement strand
GGGCTGTATGTGGGGAGCGTGGTGCTGACACGGTTCGCCTCCCAGCCCGCTGCCGTGACCTTTGAACAGCGCCTGAACGATCTCGGGATCCGGACTTTCCGCCATTACACGATCGAGGGCTATCCCTCCGACGTGGATCATATCGTGAGCGATGAAGGATTCGGCCGCAATGACTTCGTGGAGACCACCCGGCCGCTGATCCTCGTGACGGCGCCCGGCCCGGGATCCGGAAAGATGGCGACCTGCCTGAGCCAGGTGTATCAGGAAAACCGGCGGGGTGTCCGGGCGGGATACGCCAAATTCGAAACATTTCCAATCTGGAATCTGCCGCTGAAGCATCCGGTGAATGTTGCCTATGAGGCGGCCACGGCGGACCTGAGCGATGTGAACATGATTGACCCCTATCATCTGGAAGCCTACGGGGAAACCACGGTCAACTATAACCGGGATATCGAGATTTTCCCGGTGCTGAACGCGCTTTTTGAGCGGATGTGGGGATATTCCCCCTACCGGAGCCCGACGGATATGGGCGTCAACATGGCGGGATTCTGCATCACGGATGACGGGGCCTGCCGGGAAGCCGCGATGCAGGAGATTCTCCGGCGGTATTATGCGGCCCGCTGTGCCCATCTCCAGGGGCATGCCACGAAGGAGGAGGGGGATAAGATCCGCCTCCTGATGAAAAATATGGGCATCAGCGATGATCTCCGCCCGGTCATCAATGCGGCGCGGGCCAAGGCGGAACTGACCGGCCAGCCGGCGCTGGCCATTGAGCTGCCGGACGGCCGGACCGTGACGGGGAAAACGACGGATCTGCTGGGCCCCTCTGCCGCGGTGGTGCTGAATGCGATCAAGGCGCTGGGCGGAATCCCGAAAGAGACGCATCTGCTCTCTCCGCACGTGATTGAACCCGTACAGGAACTGAAATGCAGGTATCTCGGGAATCATAATCCCAGGCTGCATTCGGATGAGGTTCTGGTGGCGCTGAGCGTCTCTGCCGCGATGAATCCCACCGCGGCCCGGGCGCTTGCCATGCTGCCCCAGCTGAAGGGCTGCGAAGCGCACAGCACGGTGATCCTGCCCGCGGTGGATGACAACACCTTCCGCCGCCTGGGGCTGAATCTGACCTGCGACCCGGCATACCAGAGCCATAAACTGTATCACAAGTAACGGAGGGAAATGCACCAATGCACGAAAATGTCAGACCGATTCTCCTGATTATGGCGGCGGGAATGGGGAGCCGCTACGGCGGGCTGAAGCAGATGGATCCTGTCGGACCGGATGGGGAGACCATCCTGGATTACAGCGTTTTTGATGCCAGGAGAGCCGGGTTTCAGCGGGTGATCTTCCTGATTAAACATGAGATCGAAGAGGACTTCAGACGCCTGGTCGGGGACCGGATTGCCAGGCATATGGAGGTTTCCTACGCGTTTCAGGAGCTGGGAAACCTGCCGGAAGGGTTCAGCGTTCCGGAGGGACGGGTGAAACCCTTCGGCACGGGCCATGCCGTCCTGTGCTGCCGGGAGCTGATCGACGCGCCGTTCGCGGTGATCAATGCGGATGATTATTACGGGCCCCATGCCTTTCAGCAGGCCTATGACGCGCTGACCACACTGCGGGATGATGAAAAGCAGCGTTTTCTGATGGTTGCCTACGGACTGAAAAATACGCTGACGGAAAACGGCTATGTTGCCCGGGGCGTCTGCGAGGCGAACCCGGACGGAACCCTGAAAGCCATCCATGAGCGGACTCATATTATCGCCTCCTGCGACGGGCCTCTGTATACCGAGGACGGGGAAATCTACCGCCGCCTGGATCCGGACAGCCCCGTGAGCATGAATATGTGGGGATTCACGCCGTCCCTGACGGACGCGCTGGCCGAACGGTTCCCCGTTTTCCTGGAGAAGGATCTGAAATCGAACCCGCTGAAGGCGGAATTCTTTCTTCCTTTCGTGGTGAACGACCTGCTGGAGGAAGACAGGGCAACGGTCCGCGTGCTGAAAAGCGAGGACCGGTGGTGGGGCGTCACCTATCAGGAGGATAAACCCCAGGTGAAGGCGGCATTGAAGGCACTGGCGGAGCAGGGGCTGTACCCTGATCCGCTGTGGACATAAGCGAAGGAAAACGGACAGCCGGTGGGGCAGCGTTCCCGCCGGCTGTCCGTCTTCGTTTGTTCACCAAACTTTCACGTAAAATCATGGTTTTCAGGCAAAAAAAGGGAAAAAATGCCCAGATCATATATGGCGTTTCTGCGAAATGTCTGTTAAAATATCAACAGAAAATCGATGTGTTTTCTGCATATGTTTTCTGAAGGAGACTGTCCATCGTTGATTACAGCCTCTATATGTGCATTTTTTCCCCGTCTGGTAAAGAAAGGAGGTTCCTCTTGGCTGCAATTACAAATCAGGAAACCGGAAAACTGCGCATCATTTCCCTGGGTGGGGTGGATGAAATCGGCAAGAATATGACCGTGTTCGAATATGAGAACGATATCGTCATCGTGGACTGCGGCAGCGTCTTTCCGAAGGAAGACATGCTGGGCGTGGATCTGGTGATTCCGGATGTATCCTATCTGATCAGCCGGAGAGACCGTATCCGCGGTTACCTGTTTACCCACGGGCATGAGGATCATATCGGCGGAACACCATATATTCTGAAGCAGATTCCTGCTCCGATTTACGGTACGAAGCTGACCATGGCCCTGGTGGATCTGAAGCTGAAGGAGTTCAGGGTGGACAATGTACCGATTCACGTGGTCCGGCCGCGGGATGTGGTGCAGGTGGGCTGCTTCACCTGCGAGTTTATCCATGTGAGTCACTCCATCGCCGGCGCCTGTGCGATCGCTATTACCTGCCCGGCGGGAACGGTGATTGTCAGCGGCGACTTCAAGATCGACTATACTCCGATTGACGGGATCGTCACCGATCTGCAGACCCTGGCGCGGTACGGCGAGCGGGGCGTGATGGCGCTTCTGTGCGAATCCACCAATGTGGAGCGTCAGGGATACACCATGAGTGAAATGAAGATCGGTGAGACCTTCGACAAGATGTTTGCGCAGGCGGAGGGCCGCGTGATCGTGGCCATGTTCGCCAGCAATATCCACCGGATGCAGATGGTCATCGACAACGCCATCCGGTACGGCCGCCGGATCTGTTTCATCGGCCGCAGCATGGTAAACGTGAGCCGCGTGGCGATGAGCATCGGTGAGCTGCGAATCCCGGAGGGCTGGCTGATCGAGATGGATAATCTGGATCAGTATCCGGACAACGAGCTGCTGGTGCTGACGACCGGAAGCCAGGGCGAGCCGATGGCAGGGCTGACCCGGATGGCCTATGCGGAACACAGAAAGCTGCAGATTCGCCAGAGCGATATGGTGATCATCTCCGCGACTCCGATCCCGGGAAATGAGAAGTTCATTTCCCGCGTCATCAACCAGCTGTATCGCCTCGGCGCGCAGGTGGTTTACAGCACCCTGGCGGAGGTCCATGTGTCCGGCCACGCCTGCCAGGAAGAACTGAAACTGATGCATGCCCTGGTCCGGCCGAAGTACTTTATCCCGGTCCACGGCGAATACCGGATGCTCTGGCAGCATGCCGTGCTGGCCGCCACCATGGGGACGGCGAACCAGAATATTGTGATTCCGGAGCTCGGGCAGGTCATCGAGATGAATATGAACTATCTGGCCCTGGGAGAACAGGTGCCCACAGGCGGGATCCTTGTGGACGGCCTCGGGGTCGGCGATGTCGGAAATGTGGTGCTGCGGGACCGGAAGCATCTGAGCCAGGAAGGAATTCTGGCGGTCGTTGTGGTGATCGATCAGGAACGGGAGCGGCTGGCCAGCGGACCCGATATTGTCAGCCGCGGGTTTATCTATGTCCGGGAGAACGAGGATCTGATTGACAATGTTCAGGCGCTGGTGCGGGATATCCTGGCGAATGAGAGCCTGGCGCCGGAGAACTGGGGCAATCTGAAGAACAGGATCAAGGATGATGTGCATAATTACATCTTTGAGAAGATCAAGCGTAATCCGATGATCCTGCCGATCATCCTTGATATTTGATGAAAAGGATGCTATGATGCCGGGGAGGGGAGATGTCCTCTCCCTGCGCTTTTTCCCGGAGAGAGACGGAGACGCTTCGAAAGGAGAGAATCCAGGTGGAATACTCGGCGGCATACCGGCTGGCGGATGAGATCCGGGCCAGCGAGGAATATCGGACGTACCATGACCTGAAAGAGACTGTAATGGGAGACGAAACCCAGGCGGCGCTGATCCGGGAATACAGGCGGATGCAGATGGAGATCCAGATGAAAACCATGTCGGGGCAGACGGCCGATCCGGAGGAGATGCAGCGCTTTTCCGGCCTGACGGGGCTGCTGTTCGGGAAGCCGGAGGTGAGCCAGTTCCTGCTGGCAGAGATGCGGCTGCAGCAGACCCTGGCGGACATTTTCAAAATCATTACCGATGCTGCCGGGCTGGAGATACAGCTGCCGGGCTGAAAACCGGTCCGGGACCGGCGGGGGCGGCTCTGTGAACAGCCGCCGGAATGAAGGGAGTTATGAGAAAACAGGAAGAAAGACAGGAAGATGTGACCTGGCGCAGCCTCCAGAAGGAGCGGGAATACGGCATTTACTGGTACAGCGCCCTCTGGCGGGTGCTCCGGCCGGTGCTGATCGGGGCCACTGTGGCAGTGATTGTGATCGGGCTGGGGATGAGCCTGTGGAACCGGCTGTATGACGATTATGCCGGGCCGGTCGATGCGGCGGACGGGACGGAGGTCCTGTTTGAGATTGCCAGCGGCCAGAGCCTGACCCGGGTGGCAGGGAATCTTGAGAAAGCCGGACTGATTCACAGCAAAACCGTATTCAAATATTACTGCGACTTCGCCGGAATGGGACAGAAACTGCAGATCGGTCAGTATTCCCTGAAGCGCAGCATGAACATGGCGGAGATCGCAGACCTGCTGACCACCGGGGATGGAAATCCGCTGGTGCGCAATATCACGCTGATCCCGGGAGAAACCATTGAAGATTTTGCGGCGAAGCTGGTACGGACAGGCGTGCTGGACAGCGCGGATGAATTTCTCGGCCTTTGCCGGAAGGGGGATCAATTCAGGGATTATTACTATGTTTCGGATGTGCTGGCTTCCAGGAATGCCGGCGCGCGGAAGTACATCCTGGAGGGATATCTCGCTCCGGATACCTACGAGGTATATGTGACGGCAAAACCGGAGGAGATCATCCGGAAGCTGCTGAGCCAGACGGAAGCTGTATTTCCGGCCGAGATGCAGGAGCGGGCACAGGCCATCGGCCTGACCATGGATCAGGCGATCACCCTGGCCAGCCTGATCGAAAAGGAAGCAGGCGCCGGAGATTTTTCCAGGGTCAGCGCCGTATTCCACAACCGTCTGAAAGCGGGTATGAAGCTGCAGAGCGACGTGACCATTCATTACATCACCGGTGTGCCGAAGATGGCGCTGGAAGGGGACGACCTGACGGTTAGCAGTCCATATAATACCTATGTGAATTCCGGTCTGCCGCTCGGCCCGGTCTGCAATCCTTCCGCCGCAGCGATTCATGCGGCCCTCTATCCGGACGAAACCTATGTGGCGGAGAACTATCTGTACTTCTGCGCCAAGAATCCGGAGAGCGGAGATCTTTATTTCAGCAGGACACTGGCAGAGCACGAACAGGCGGTGGCGATTTACGCTCCGCTGTGGAAACAGTATGATCAGAGCCGGGGAATCCGCTAAAAGTCCGGCGTAAAATGTTGCAGTTCAGTTAAAGACATGTTAATATATAAAGACACCCACAGGACCTTCGGGAAGGAGAGCACAGCAGATGTCAGGATACGTTTCAGACGCGGTGGTCCGGAGACTGCCTGCCTACTATCGGCACCTGCGGGAGCTGGAAACGCAGGGCGTGACCCAGATTTCCAGCCAGGATCTGGGGGACCGGATGCAACTGACTCCCAGCCAGATCCGTCAGGATATTAACAGTTTCGGAGGCTTTGGGCGCCAGGGATTCGGTTATCCGGTGAAAGAGCTGAGGGAACATATCCGGAAGATTATGGGCCTGGACCAGAACCACCGGATGGTGGTGCTCGGTGCGGGGCGTGTGGGCCGGGCAATCGCGAGTCATACCGGCTTTGCCGGGGAGGGATTCCCGGTGGTCGCCCTGTTCGACCGGGATCCTGAACGCCTTGCGCAGAGCACGGCCGCGGTGCCTGTGTACCTGGAAGGGGAGCTGGAGGAGCGGCTGCCGGCCATGGATGTACGGATCGGCGTCCTGGCTCTGCCGGCGGAGGAGGCGCAGGAGATGCTGGACCGGCTCTACGATCTGGGCATCCGGGCCATATGGAATTTTGCACCGGCGGATCTGCATTGTCCCAGGGATATGGTGGTGGTGAATGTACATCTGAGCGACACCCTGCAAATCCTGTCCTACCGAATCCACCAGATGGAAGAAGAACTCTCCAGGCGGTAAGCGCCTGGAGTGCTTTTTAGGCTGAAGAAGATGGCATTCTGAAGCCGGAGAAGAAGGAAAGATGGCAAGAATCAAAAGATACGATCTGTACGAAGGCGATGGGGAAGTCGTCGGTGAGGAGGAGGCCTGGGGACGGCACAGTGCGCTCCCCGGGAAAACACCTCTGGGCCGCGATGAGGATCTGCGGGCAAAAGACGAAGCGTCGCGGCAGGCGGAGCAGCGTTATCGTTATTTTGCCCGGAACCGGGAGGAAGATGACGGCCTCGGAGCGCCGGGCACCCTGTTTGATGATTTTGACCGCTTTGATGATCCGGATCTTTGGGAAGACCGTTCTTCCCGCCGCCGGAAACCGCGGCATTGCGGAGCATGGACAGCATGCATGCTTTTTGCCATGGCGGGTATCATTGCGGCCGCCTATCTGGCTCTGCCCCAAATCACAGGCGTCCGGTACCGGTTTCTGCCGAATATCGCTTTTGCCAACGGATCGGTGCTGATGCTGGATCAAACCCGGGCGGCGTCTTTTGAGGCAACCCGAAAAGAGATTTTTCATGACCGTATCTATCCCGGGATTTATATCGACAATGTCCATGTGGGCGGAATGACGAAAGAGGAAGCCCGGAATGCGCTTGCCAGGGAGGAAGAAAGCGATCCGGTGGATTTTGACATCACCGTCACGGTAGGCAACCAGTCCTGGCAGGTCAATCCGGAACGGGTTCCCGTTTCCCGGAACACGAAGGAAATGGTGGATGCCGCGTGGGCAATCGGCCGGGGCAATTCGCCCGGACTCCGGGGCAGCGGGAGAACCCCTTTTCAGGAGCGGGTTGACCGGGCCTCGGATCTGCGAAGCTTTCCGGTTTCCCTGACCACGGAGAAAACCTGGGATCATCCGGCGCTGCATGCGCTGTGCGATGGAATTGTGAATTATGTGAACCGGGATCCGGTCAACAGCACGGTTGCGTCCTTCGATTTCGGCACACAGGCTTTCACCTTCACGGAGGACAGGCCCGGCGCCCGGCTGGATGGAGAAGCGGTTTACCAGAAGGTGGCGGCGCTGCTGGACGCAGGCGATAACCATGCCTCCCTTTTCCTGACCCCCGAAAAGATCCTCGCGGATGTGACAAAAACCGAGCTGATGAACAGCTTTGGTCAGATTTCCACCTATACGACGAAGACCACCAAAAACCAGAACCGGAACACCAATATCCAGCTCAGCGCCAGGGCGATCAACGGGATTACCGTCCTTCCGGGTGAGATTTTCAGCTTTAACGGCACCACCGGTGAGCGTACGGCGGAGAAGGGTTATAAACCAGCCACCGCAATCTCGGGCGGACAGAATATTGAGGAGATTGGCGGCGGCGTGTGCCAGACCAGCTCCACGCTCTTTAATGCGGCGGCCCGGGCGAATCTGGAAATTCTGGAGCGCAGCCCCCATGCATGGCCGTCCAGCTATGTGGAGAAGGGGTTTGACGCTACTGTGAACTGGCCCGGGCTGGATTTTAAGTTCAGGAACAATACGGACTGGCCTGTTTTTATCATTGCGGGTTACGCCAATCAGAAGGTGACTGTCAGCATTTATGGGATGAGCCTGGGAGTGGATACCCGAATTGATCTGGAGAGCGTGACCGTGAAAACGCTGCCGCAGCCCGAAGGAATCAACTACGTCATCAACACCAGCCTTCCCGCCGGCCAGAGCAAAAGAACCGTAACCGGGAGAAAGGGCTATGTCGTGGAGACATGGCAGGTCTGGTACCAGGGCGACCGGGAGATCCGGCGGGAAAAGCTTTTTACGTCCACCTATAAGGCTTATCAGGAAACCATTGAGTATAACCCGACCTGATGCGCTGCCCGGTTGACAAGGGGGAAAATCATGATATAATTACCCGTGTCAGCCGGAGTGGCGGAATGGCAGACGCCGCGGATTCAAAATCCGTTGCCCTCAAAAGCGTGCGGGTTCAAGTCCCGCCTTCGGCACTTGCCCACAAACCCTTGCAGTACAACAGCTGCAAGGGCATTTTTATGCCCAGAAAACCATTCATGACCCTTTAATTGACCCTTTACAGATTCATTTTAGCCGTTTCCGGCCTTCTTAAGACCCCTGTGAAGCGTGTCCAAATATCCCTGCATTTTATCCGCACTGTCCTTCTGCATCTGTTCGCTCACATGGCCATACACATCCAGTGTGAAGGCCACAGTAGCGTGCCCTAGATTGGAAGATACCGTCTTGATATCCACACCCTGCTGCAGAGCCAGAGTGGCGTATGTATGCCGAAGATCATGGAAACGAGTCTCAGGGATCAATGCTTATGTCAAAGCGAAAATTCCGAAGGATAAAATTGTGATTCTGACAGTGAATGGTGATGACAATTCGATCATATCAAAAAATGATTTTGTTCTGTCAGCAGAGAATCAGTTGTCTGCGAATCCGGTAAAAGGCAAAGTGTGGTTTACAACAGTAAGAAAGTTCAAGGGCTTGGAAGCTGAAGTGATTATCTGCATTGATGTGGATGAATCATGCTTCCAGGTCGAAGCAAAGCAGCATGCCTTCTATATTGGAACATCCCGTGCGCAGACGTTCCTGGATATAATCGCGATCGTTCCGGACGATGATACTTTGATTCGTCTTGCTGCGGCTGCTTCAGGAAAGCAGATTGGCAGTTCATTAACAGCAAAGGCGGCACTTAATGCTGCGCTGCAAGTGAAAATTACGAATGATCCGACTGTAAAGGTGCAGTAAAGCACTGTGATTATCGGGAGGAGGGGGTATTATTCTTCTTCCTCTTCTTCATCCCATTCCAGTTCCTCGTCCAGCTCCTCGTCGTATTCGGTGTCGTCGGTTTTCGTGCCGGTGAAGTGTACGCCGCAGTGGGGGCAGATCATGCTCTTCTTCTGAAAACGGACGTGGCAGGCGGAGCATTCGTAATCATCGCTGTCACAGTAATGGGTGTGGTCGATGCGGATGGGGTTCTCTTGGCTGGCGGAGGCGGTGCGTTTCGGCACGGCGCCTTTTTTGCCGGCGCAGCAGACGGTGAGCACGACCAGGCCGGTCATGATCCAGAAAACGGGCATTGCTTCTTCCTCGCTTTTCCTCTCTCAGTTCAGGGCTTTTTCAAATCTTTCAAATCTGTCCAGCACATCCTGCATAGCCACCGTTTCCTTCACATCAGTCTGCTGCTGATCATGGAACAGCTCGTGAAGCAGACGGCCGCCGTCCATTCCGGCGCACAGGCTCAGAAAGGTTTCTTCCGGTATGCCGATCCATTTGAAATGTCCGCTGCCTGCTTCGCTTTGCACGTTCAGCATATATTTTTTCGGATCAAAGTCAAAATAGGCCTAGAGACAGCTTCCGTAGAGAGGATCGTCGATGGTCTGGTGATACGCAATCCGGATGATGTTCGGCTTCTCTACTTCGATTCTCATGCTGATTTTCTCCATATCATTCTGATTTGGCCGGTATTCGGTACGCCGTAACCGGCCTTTTAGCCTTTTTAGCCTGTTGGTTTTGGGGCCATTTCATATTTTAACAAAAACGATGTTCGAAAATTGTCGCATGCATCCGGGATGCCAACTTTTTCGAACATCGAATTTGCTATACTGTTCTCAGAGTCCTGGTTGATTGCAAAACTAAACGTGCACCTTGGCAACTGAATACTGTCCAGTACTCTCCATGCTCTTATTATCATTAATGACAGAACTCAATTCTTTAATGCCGTGAGCGGCACGACAAAGACGCCGTCCGGTCGCTTATAGGCTGCATTGGATAGACCGCAAAGGACGATCAGGGCCGAAGGAACCTTTCCACCGTCTTTGATGATCTCATCCCGGATATGGATCAGATTCTTCGCTGCTTCCTCGATCTTGTTAGCACCGAGTTTGATTTCAATGCCGCACCAACTGCCGTCCGGAAGTTCGATAATGGAGTCGATCTCGTTGCCAGCATAATCTTGATAATGATAGAGCACCGCATTGAAGGATTCCGCGGAGATCTTCAGATCACGCTCGCACAAGGATTCAAAGAGGAAGCCGAAGGTCTCCAGATCGCCAATCAACCTCTCCGGCGTCACTTTTAACATCGCACAGGCCAGGGAAGGATCGCAGAAGTGCCGCTTCTCCGCCTGCTTAACCCGGACGGAAGAACGCAGTTTGGCAGAGTATGGTGGCTGGTTATCTGTGAGGAACAGACGGCTGAAGACATCCAGATAGGTTGCGACCGTTTCCACGTCAACATCCTCATCATCGCTCTCTTTGATGTCGTTTTTCAGCCTCCGGTTGGTTGCGGTCGTGCTCTCATTGCGGGCCAGGGACCGCAGTAGCAGCCGTATTTTCCGGCTGTCGCGCCGGATGTCATCTACACGGTTCACATCGTCGTCAATAACAGCATCCAGATACTCACTGGGCAACAGCGAGATATTCGCATCGTCGATATCCAGATTTCCGGGCCAGCCGCCGCGCACAATCAAACGGGCAAGTGTACGAAGATCGACTTCACCCGTGATGGCCGGAGTCAGATTTCCCTCGCAGAGCTCCTGCAGGCTGACTTTGCCGCTGGAATCCCCTGACTCATAGAGAGACATGGGGCGCATTCGCAGCTTTCCGATCCGCCCGGCTCCGCTGTGGAGCACGCCTTTCCGCTTCGGCGTGGAGGAACCGGTGAGGATGAACTGCCCTTTTTTTCCCCGCTGATCTACAGTATAGCGTACTGCATCCCAAAGTGGAGGAACCTCCTGCCATTCATCAATCAGGCGCGGTGTTTCTCCCTCTAGAACCAGGGCGGGGGACATTTCCGCCAGCACGCGGTTTTGAAAGTTGTTATCTGGATTTCCGACCAAAAACTCGCTGTTGCTATGATAGGAAGATGTCCAGGTTTTTCCGCACCACTTCGGTCCCTCAATACAAACGGCTCCCATGGTGGCAAGATATCGCTCCACCGCGGAGTCAATAATACGGGGTAAATAATTACCATTGTTCATGATCATGGCCATGTACATCACCTCTCAAGCGGAAATCATATCACAATCCGATAGATTTTACAACTACAATCCGACGGATTTAAATCATCCAATCCGACAGATTTTAAGTTTTCGATCTGATTGATTTCAGCTATTGAGGACGTTCTGAAAGGAAAAAGCGGAAGAGAAGAATGAAGCAGGGTGTACGGCTTACATCATTATTTTCAGATGACTTTCCGGTTCTTCCATTTCCCGCTGCGGAAACGATACAGATCCAGCGCGCCTTTGATACACCAGTCCAGGACCATGGCCAGCGCAATGCCGATAACGCCCATGTTCATCCACAATGCCAGAATGTAAGACAGCAGCGTCCGGCAAAAGACAGTGGCGAAGATGGACGCCCACATTGTAAACTTTACGTCTCCGGCAGCCCGCAGCCCGGATGAAAGCGGTCCGGAAAAAGGCTGAACCGTCGCGGAGAACAGATTGTGAATCGCAACGATGATCAGGATCAGGCGCTTGGTATCCATCCCCAGATCATATAAGGGCAGCAGGAGCGGCGTCAGCAGCATCACGATGATGTTCCATATCAGCGCCAGGACAATCGAAAGCCTGGTAAGCTTCCGCATATACCACTCGGCGGCCTCCATGTCATTCGCGCCGACGCACTGACCGATGACGGTGATGAATACCGTGCCCATGGAAATGCCCATGCAGGCGGCCAGGGACCAGAAGGTCTGGCCGGTCGTATTCGCAGCAATCTGGGATGTTCCGAAGGTGGCCACCAGCATGCCGAGCACCACTTTCGCGGCCTGGAAGAGCGTGTTCTCCACCGAGTTCGGCACTGCAACGCCAAGGATACGCTTTGCCATGCTGCCATGCAGCCGCAGGATATGCTTCCATTCGATCCGGACTTCCTGTCCTTTGCGGAAGCACAGCCAGGTCATGACGGCCGCCGCAACATACCAGGAGATCGTTGTCGGCCAGGCAACGCCTGCAGCCCCGGCGCGCAGCACAAAGATGCCGACCGCGTTGCCGATGACGTTGATGATATTTGCCGCCAGCGATACTTTCATGGTTACGGACGTTCTGCCCATCGTACGGTAAAGCGCCGCCCCGGCGTTATAGACTGCATTGGCCGGGAAGGAAACCGCGACAATCCGCATATAGGTTTCGCAGGCGTTCATTGTAGCCGGCTCCGTAGTGGGATACATCAGGTGGAGCAGCCCGGAACCGAAGAGGATCATCAGAACCATGCAGATCAGCGAAAGCATCCCGGCAAGATAAAAAATCTGGGATGCGGCCAGGTTGCCGTTCTCCTGGTCTTTGCTGCCGATATACTGAGCAACAACGACGGACCCGCCGGCAGAGATGGCAGTGAAGAGATAGATGAAAATGGTATAGATCATCGTATCCAGCCCGACACCGGCTACGACGGCTTCACCGGCATGGCTGACCATCATCGTGTCGGCCAGGCCGACAATCATCTGCAGCAGCTGCTCAATCAGCAGCGGAACGATCATTGCCTTCAGCATGGCGCTGGTGAAGATCTTCCGGTCTTCCGCCAGCTGCTGCCGCGGTTCAGTAACGGTTCTCAGAAAATTCATCCGGTATCCTCCCTGTCTTCGTCCTCTTCCTTTGCGGGATCAGCTTCCTGTTTCCATATAAATATTAACAGGCTTTTGCATGAATGTACAATGTCAATATCGAATTCTGCTATAACAAAAGTGAATACCGGAGGAGCCCGTGAACTGACGGAAACAGACCAGCGGAAGCAGAGATGGTGACGGCGTTATGAAATGCCGACACAGATCAGGCGCTTGACATTTATTGCCGAGGCCCCCGGAAAAGGGCATGAAAAACGCCCCGTTTCCGGGGCTGATGAAATGGGTGATACGTTTTTCTTTTTTTCTGTTACCGGTTCATCGGGAATGAAATATTCACTGAGCCGCTTCCAGCCTCCGGATACCGTCCGCCAGCCGGCGGAGCGTTTCCTCTCGGCCCAGCAGACCGGCGATTTCGAACGCGCCGCCGGGGGTGTTGGCCACGCCCGCGATGGCGATGCGCAGGGGCCAGAGCACTGCCCCGTTCTTCAGCCCGGCCTGGGCGATGGCTTCCATCACGGCATCATGTACGGCCGTTTCGTTCCAGTCGCTGATTCCTTCCAGTACCGGCTGAACCAGCTTCAGACTGCTCAGAGCCACTTCCGGATTCGTTTTCATTTTTTTATGGGTGTACAGCCCGAGATCGTAATCGGGCATTTCCCCCAGGAAGGCCACCATGTCCGGCAGCTGGTTGAAAACCTCGGTCCGGGTCTGGGTCAGCTCAGCCAGCCGGTGATAGTCGATGCCCTTTCCGGCCAGCACCCGGTCGAACCAGGGGGCGGCGGTTTCAAGGTATTTCTCCGGACTCATCCGCCGGATATATTCGGCGTTGAACCAGGTCAGCTTATCCACGTCAAAAATGCCGGGAGAGTGGTTCAGCCGGTGAATGTCGAAGGCTTTCACCAGTTCATCCAGGGTAAAGAATTCCCGCTCATCTCCGGGATTCCAGCCCACCAGTGCCAGATAGTTGATCAGCGCCTCCGGGAGATACCCCTTGTCCACAAAATCAGAATAATAGGCATCTCCGTCCCGCTTGGACAGCTTATGCTGCGCGTCCCGCATCACCGTGGTCAGGTGCACGTAGGTGGGCTTCTCCCAGCCGAAGGCATCATACAGGAAGTTGTATCTGGGCGTGGAGCTCAGATATTCCATTCCCCGCATCACGTGGGTAATTCCCATCAGGTGGTCGTCGATCACGTTGGCAAAATTGTACGTCGGCATCCCGTCCTGCTTGATCAGGACCATGTCGTCCATCGCCTCGGCGTTGGGAAAGGTCATATCCCCGAATACGGTATCATGATAGCTGCTTTCCCCGTCAACGGGGGCGTTCATCCGGATTGTCCACGGGACGCCCGCGTCCAGCCTGGCCTGCACTTCCGCAGGAGTCAGATGCAGACAGTGCTTGTCATACTTCCAGGTTCCGCCGGCTGCTTCGACCCTGGAGCGCCGCTCGTCGATCTCCTCCTTGCTGCAGAAGCAGTAGTAGGCGTGTCCCGTCCGGACCAGCTGCTGCGCATAGGGCAGGTAAGTGTCCTTCCGCTCGCTCTGGACATAAGGGGCCACAGGGCCGCCCACGTCGGGGCCTTCATCCCAGTCCAGCCCGCAGCCTTTCAGCGTGTCATAGATGACCTCCGTTGCGCCGGGGACGAAGCGCTCCTGATCGGTGTCCTCTATGCGCAGAATGAATTTCCCGCCCGTCTTCCGGGCATACAGGTAGTTATAAAGCGCCGTGCGCAGCCCGCCCAGGTGCATGAAGCCTGTGGGGCTGGGGGCGAATCGGGTACGAACTTCCATGGCTTTTCGTCCATCTCCTTATTTCGTCTGTTTTGCGAAGGTATCCCGCAGGCCGACCGTCCGGTTGAACACGGGCAGCTCCGGCGTGGAATCCGGATCCTTGCAGAAGTACCCCGTACGCAGGAACTGGAAACTGGTGCCGGTGTCCGCTTCCGCGAGACAGGCTTCGCCGTATCCCCGGCATACTTTCAGGCTTTCCGGGTTCAGCCGGGCAATGAAATCCTTTTTGTCCGGCGCGTCCTCGGCTTCCTCCTCGAGATCCTCGTTCAGCAGCGGCTCGTACAGCCGGGATTCCACAGGATTGCTTCCTTCGACGGGCACCCAGTGGAGCGTCTTGCCCTTGATCTTCCGGTCTGCCCCGGCGCTGCCGGAGAAGGAATCCGGATCCACTGTGCAGTGCACTTCGGTGACCAGGCCGGACTCGTCCCTGACGCAGCCGTCACAGCGGACGATATACGCCCCCTTCAGGCGCACTTCATTTCCGGGATACATCCGCTGGTATTTTTTGACCGGAACTTCCATGAAGTCTTCGCGCTCGATGTAGATCTCCCGTCCGAAATTCAGCGTTCTCTCTCCCATTTCCGGGTGATCCGGATGGTTTTCCAGGGTCACGGCCTTCGTTGTGCCTTCCGGCCAGTTGGTCAGCACGACCTTCAGCGGATCCAGCACGACCATGGCCCGGGCCGCTTTATCTCCCAGATCCTCGCGCACGCAGTGCTCCAGCACGGCGAAATCCACCGTGGAATCCGCCTTGCTCATCCCGATCAGATCCACAAAGTTCCGGATGGCCCGGGCAGTGTATCCCCGCCGGCGCATGGCGCTCAGGGTTGGCATCCGGGGATCATCCCATCCGGAGACGTATCCGCCTTCAACCAGCTGCCGCAGGTAACGCTTGCTCATGACCGTGCGGGTCATGTTCAGCCGGGAAAACTCGATCTGACGCGGCCTGGCGGGCAGCATGTCCGCGCTTTTTTCGACGACCCAGTCATACAGCGGCCGGTGAATCTCATACTCCAGCGAGCACAGCGAGTGGCTGATCCCCTCGAGCGCGTCACCGATCGGATGCGCGAAGTCATACATCGGGTAGATGCACCACTTGTTCCCGGTCCGCCAGTGTTCCTTATACAGGATCCGGTACATCGCCGGATCGCGCATCACGATATTCGGGGAGGCCATGTCGATCTTCGCCCGCAGGGTTTTGCTTCCCTCCGGGAATTCTCCGGCCCGCATCCGGCGGAACAGATCCAGGCTTTCCTCCCAGGGCCGGTCCCGCCAGGGGCTGTTCCGGCCGGGCTCTGTCAGCGTTCCCCGGTATTCGCGCATTTCATCCTTGCTCAGTTCATCCACGTAGGCCAGCCCGCGCCGGATCCAGTCCTCCGCGATTTCATAGCATTTGTCATAATAATCGGACGCGTAGAATTCACCGCCGGTCCAGTGGAAGCCCAGCCAGTGGATATCCTTTTTGATGTTTTCGACGTATTCAGTATCTTCCTTGGCCGGATTCGTGTCGTCGAAGCGCAGATTGCATTTTCCGCCGTACTTTTCCGCCGTCAGAAAATCCATGATCAGCGCCTTGCAGTGGCCAATATGCATATAGCCGTTGGGCTCCGGGGGAAACCGGGTGTGCACTTCCTGATACCGGCCTTCCGCCAGGTCCTGCTCGATGGCGTCCCAGATAAAATTGCCGCGGGGCGTATTCGCTTCCATGTTGATTCATCCTTCCTTTTCCGGGGTGTCTGCGCCTGAGCGCATACTTTAAATATTATACGGGAAAGCGGAATCTTCCGCAAGGGCTTTCCATTCCCATTTTCGCCAAATCTTCCGGAAAAATGTCCATTTTCAGGCCGATTATCCCTTTTCAAAAGAAGTGAAAAAGTGTATAATAGCTTCCAGTAAAAAGCGGGAGGGATTTTCCATGCAGGATCCGTTTGAAACCATGAAGCTGAAGCCCATTGCCGAGTCCGGCAACGAGGCGCAGGATATCCTGCTCTATGTATATCAGGCTCTGCAGGCCAAAGGGTATGATCCAATCACCCAGCTGGTGGGCTATATCATCAGCGGGGATCCGACGTATATCACCAGCTATAATGCGGCTCGGAGCATGATCTGCCGTCTGGAACGGGATGAGATCATCGAGGAGCTGGTCCGTTCCTATCTGGCAACGCACTGACGGATCGAAGCATGCGGGGTGTCGGTTCGGCACCCTTTTTTCCTTGCTTTCGGCGCTTCCCGCACAGGGCGGGAAATGCCCCAAAGGAACAGAATGGAGATGAACGCAGGCATGAAAAAAAGATTTCTGACCGGACTGACGCTGGCGCTGATCCTGGTTCTTTCGCTGGCCGGAACCGCGCTGGCGGCGGATACATTCCGCTTTGAGGAAAAAAGCATCCGGATTTTTGAGGGCGATACCGCGCTGCCAGCCCTGGAACGGTCAGGCGCCGCAGCCGGGGAAGGGGAACTCTCCTTCTCGGTCGGCAAGCCGTCTGTCCTCGCTGTGGGCGAGGACGGAACCATCACCGGCCTGAAGAAGGGTGAAAGCGTCCTGAAGGCGACGCTGAAGATCGGGAAAAAAACATGGACCGCTTCTGCGAGCGTGAAGGTTCTCCGGGCGGTCACGAAAGTGACGCTGAAGACGACAAAACTGCTGACCTTCCGTCCGACGGATGTCCAGATCAGCGGCCTGCTGGAGGAAGAACCTGAAGGCAATGTGATTCTGCTGACCGCCGGGAAAAACATATCCCTGGGCGCTTCTGTTACGCCGGCCGACGCCAGCGATCCGAAGGTGACTTTTGCCTCATCCGACGACGGGGTGCTCCGGGTCCGGGGCAAAACTGCAAAGGCGGTTCAGGCAGGGGAGTGCCTGCTTAGCGTGACCAGCGATCTGAATCCGGAAGTCCGGGAATTCTGGCATGTCCTCGTTGTCCAGCCGGTTACAAGGCTGACCCTTTCCGCACCGGAGGGGAAAACCGTTCCCAACGGAGGATCCATTCCCCTGGCGGTTTCCGTTTCCCCGGCCAACGCAACGATCCAGTCGGTTGAATGGTCCAGCAGGAATCCGGATATTGCCTCGGTCGATGCGGCCGGGCAGGTTACCGGCGTCACAAAGGGAAGCACGACGATTATTGCAAAGGCGACGGACGGCTCCGGGGTCTCCGGCAGCATTCAGGTCACGGTTGCGCAGCGCCCGACGGGCATCTCCGTCCGGGAAACGAACCTGATGCTGGCGACCCGCCAGCAGGCCTACCTTCATCCGACCGTCGAACCGGCCAATGCAAACGAGCGCGGCGTCATATTTACGTCCACGAATCCAGCTGTCGCCACGGTCACGCCCGCCGGTCAGGTCAAGGGCATCAAACGCGGCGAATGCGAAATCGTGATTACGGCCAAGGGGAATCCGGCGGTATCTGCTTCCGTGCCGGTTCAGGTGATCCAGAAGGTCGAGAAGATCGTCTTCGGCGGCACGCCGGTTTCCCTGCCTGTCCGAACCACAACGCAGCTGATGTGGGACGTGCTTCCGGAGGACGCCACCATCAAGGATGTGACCTTCTCGAGCGCCAACCGCAATGTTGCCACGGTGAATCAGGATGGCCTCGTCACCGGTATTGCCCGCGGTACCGCCAATATTACCGCCTCTGCCACCGACGGCTCCGGCCGGAAGGGAACGGTCCGCGTCACGGTGACCCAGCCCGTGGAGGGCGTCTCGATGCAGTATGGAGTTTATCACGTCCAGCTGGAAGGCGGCATGAACGCCAAAGCCATCGTTTCGCCTTCCAATGCCAACAACCTCAATGTCCATTTTACCACCGATGACGGCAGCATTGCCACGGTCACGGACAAACGGAATATCGGCTATATCCGCGGCTGGTCCACTGGCACTACGATGCTGAACGCCACGACCGAGGATGGCGGCTTTACGGCCACGGCCCAGATCCGGGTCGCCGATTTCAACCGCGCTGTCGTCGTGGATGACGTATATATCGAGAATGAAAGAATCCGTCTCTCTTTCCGGAACCGCAGCAATTTCCCGGTTGAGCGGGTGTATTTTACCGTGGAAACGTGGGATGCCGCCGGGGATCCTCTTGTCTGCAACAGCGATGGTATCAGTGCATCGTTCTCCGGCGCCTACCGCCTGGAACTTCTGCCGGATGAACGGACGGAGCATTACCGTTTCGATTTTGATGATTATGTCCAGCCGCTGGAGAAGATCGGATCCGTCCGGGTGACCATTACCTCCTGGCAGGATCAGGAGGGCTATACCCGAAAAATACCGGAGGACGCCAGACCCAGCCAGGTATTCCGGCGTTTCCTCCCGACCCCGACTCCGTCCCCGACGCCGAAGCCAACGCCGACTCCTTCTCCGACGCCGACACCTGAACCCTGAAGATACTGAGCACCCGAAAGGCGGACTGGTATGCCTGATATTGTTGTCATCGGGGCCGGCCATGCCGGCTGCGAAGCAGCCCTGGCCGCGGCCCGGATGGGCATGGAAACCCTTCTTCTGACCCTGAATATGGACGGCGTCGCGCTGATGGCCTGCAATCCCGTCATCGGCGGGTCTGCCAAGGGTCATCTTGTGCGTGAGGTGGATGCGCTCGGGGGCGAGATGGCCCTCGCGATTGACGATACATTTCTGCAGTCCAGAATGCTGAATACGGGAAAAGGCCCTGCCGTCCATGCGCTGCGCGCCCAGGCGGACAAGCAGGCTTATCAGAACCGGATGCGCCGGGCACTGATGACCCAGCCCCGGCTGACCCTGCGGCAGGGGGAGGTCGCTTCCATCGAGACGGAAGAAGACCGGGTCACAGCTGTGACCACGGTCACCGGCAGCCGGATCCCGTGCCGCGCAGTTGTGGCTGCCACCGGAGTTTATCTCCGGGGCAGCATCGTCATCGGCGATCATCGTCATGACGGCGGCCCGCAGGGGCTGATGAACGCTTCGGAGATGTCAAAAAGCCTGGAAAATCTGGGCTTTGAACTGCGCAGGTTCAAAACCGGCACGCCCGCCCGGATTGATCAGCGGACGATCGATTTTGACGAGATGGAGATCCAGCGCGGGGATGAACCGGTGACGCCTTTCTCCTTTCTCACGGATCGCGCCCTGGAGAATACCTATCCGTGTTATCTGACCTGGACCAATGCCGAAACCCATCGCATCATTCGCGATAATCTGCACCGTTCTCCGCTGTATTCGGGTCAGATTCACGGCATCGGTCCCCGTTACTGTCCCTCGATTGAAGATAAGGTTGTCCGATTTGCGGACAAGGAGCGTCATCAGATTTTTCTTGAGCCCGAGGGCCGGAATTCTCTTGAATGGTACGTACAGGGGATGAGCAGCAGCCTTCCGGAGGATGTCCAGTGGGCCATGTACCGGACGATTCCGGGGCTGCGCCGCTGTGAGCTGACACGCCTGGCCTATGCCATTGAGTATGACTGTATCGATTCCCGGGAGCTGCGGCCCACCCTGGAGAGCCATCGGATCAGCGGCTTCTTCTGCGCGGGGCAGATCAACGGCACCAGCGGCTATGAGGAAGCGGCGGCGCAGGGCCTCCTGGCGGGCATGAACGCGGCGCTGTCCCTGCAGGGCCGTCCCCAGGTGATCCTGACCCGGGACCAGGCGTATCTGGGCGTCCTCACCGATGATCTGACCACAAAGGGGACGGATGAACCCTATCGCATGATGACCTCCCGTGCCGAACACCGGCTTTTCCTCCGGCAGGATAACGCGGATCTCCGGCTGACCGGGATCGGCGCCGCCGCAGGGCTGGCGACTCCCGAAAGGCTGGAACGCATGGAGCGGAAGCGCCGGGAAACCGAAAGCACACTGCGGCGCCTGCGGACGACCCGCTTTGCTCCGGGACCCGCCCTGAATGCTTTCCTGCAGGAGAACGGTGAGCCTGAGCCGTCCGGCTCTCTGACCGGAGAGGAGCTGCTGCGCAGGCCCGCAATCAGCTTTGAAAAACTGAAGGCGATGGACTCCGCTCTGAATGAGGTTTCTCCGGATGCTGCTGAACAGGCGGAGATTGCTACCAAATACGCCGGCTATCTGGAAAAGCAGGAGCTTCTGATCCGGAAGGCCCGCCGCCTGGAGGAAACGCGTCTCTCTCCGGACATTCCCTATGAACAGATCGACGGTCTGCGGATTGAAGCCCGTCAGAAACTGATTCGCCAGAAACCGGTTTCCCTGGGGGCCGCCGGACGCATCCCCGGGGTGAACCCGGCGGATGTCGCGGTTCTCTCTGTCTGGCTTGAGAAACAGCGCCTTCTGGAGAAGAAGAACGGATGAAGAAGAGCGAGAAACAACTGACGGGATTGTTTGTGCTGATCATGCTGGCATTCAGCCTCCTGATGGCGGCCTGGGTACCGCTTCGGGCAGCCCTGGATTTTTCCATGGCGGATACGGCCCTCAGCCTGGAAACCAGCCGGGGCCGGGAGCGCAAGCAGCAGATGGAGTACGATCAGGTTCTGAAGGACTTACCGGCAGCCCGGGAAGAGCTGGCGGAGATTCGCCCCCGGGCGGAAGCTGCCGCGGAGCAGGTCCGCCTCCTGAAGGAGGAAAGAAAAGCGCTCCGGGCGAAAAAAAAGCAGCTGGAGTCGGAACAGAAATCCTTGGGAAATACGGATCCTTCGGCACAAACCGCGGCAGGGGAGGAGCCATGAGCAGATCTTTGAAAGCGATCCTGATGCTGGCGATGCTTCTGGCGGTGATCCTCGCAGGCATCCTGTTTTCCGATCTTCTCCGGGATCGGCAGGCCCTGCACGATCTGGAAGCCCAGCTGGCGGACAGCCGCGCCTCCTGGGAGTCCATTGCTGAAAAAAAGGAAGCTTTGCAGGATGAACTGAAGATTGCGGAGGAAGCGCTGAAGGAAGCCAGACTGACCCTGCAGGAGTCGGTGGAAAGAGCGGACTCCCTCCGGTCTGATATTGAAGCGCTTGCCTCGGAAATTGCCGCGTTCGGACCATGACTCCTTTACAGACGTTTTCGGCTGGATCACACTGTCATCCGGAAAGGCCGGTCATCCCGGGAAACCCGGTTCAGTCTGCTTTTTCCCGAAGGTCCCTTCGGAAAAAATAATAAGATGGAGGATTGCAAAATGAAGAAGAAATTCCTGGTAATGATGTCCATCCTGCTGCTGATGGCGATGGCAGGCTCTGCCATGGCCGCAGAGGGCACCTATATTGATCTGAGTGCACGCGATGTCGTGCTTTCCCGCGTATCGGAGAACCTTGGCTGCCGTTTCGAAAATGCAAAGTATTACTGCCTGATTAAGCCGGACGGAACGAAACTGACCAATGAGATTTACACATCCATCAGCGCTGTTTCCTCCTACCCCTTTTTCAAGGTGGAAGCGGACAGCAAGGACGGCGTTCATGATGAAGGCCTCATTGATGATCAGGGGAACGTGATGGTTCCGGTGATGTATGCGGATGTTTCCGTAGTCTCGGACCGCTGGGCCTATGGCGTTAAGCTGACGCCTTCCTCCGGAGACGACAAGGACTACACCTTCACCAATTTCAGCACCGGGGACAAAACCTTCTACCGCATCGACACGGTCGATTTCTATTACCGCGGCAAACAGGCGGGAACCCTTTCCCGTTCGGATTTTGACGGATATCCCACGGCCTACGGGGACTATATCTGCATCCAGAACCGGGAGAAAAAACGTGTCTACTATAATTCCGCCATGGAAAAATCCCCGGTCGACGGCGATTACGGCGAGTATACCAGCACGTATAAAAACCGTGCCACGCATTATGTCCATAACGGCACCGGCATGCCGGCCTTTGAGACGGGCTGCACGCTTACTCCGGCTGAGGTTGAAAAGTCCATTGTCTATGAGAATGGGAAATTCCTGAACCTTCAGGGAGAGGAAGCTTTCAGGGCGGCCCAGAACTATGATTCTTTTTCCGGCTTCCATGGCGATTACGCGGTTGTCACCATGAACCGCATGAAAGGCCTCATCGATGCCGCGGGGCAGGAAGTCATCCCCCTGGAATATGAAGAAATCGGAAATTATGAAGATCAGTACCTGACCTTTGGCGTCATCAGCGCTGAAAAGGACGGGAAGTTTGGCTTCCTGGACGCCGCGGGCAATGTCACCTGTCCCTTTACCTATTCCAAGGATATCGTCTCCAACCGCGGAATCCTGGCTTCCATCAAGAACCTGGATGGCACGATTATTGTCCTCAGCGGTCTGGCAGGAGAACTTCCGGAGCATTATTCGGATGTGGAGCTGATGAGCGACGCCCGTGCTTTCGTCGCGAAAAACGCGGAAGGCGAATGCAGCCTGATTGACGCTACCGGCGAAACGCTCATTCCCTATGTGGATACATGGTCCATCTCCTACAACCGCGCCGCTACCGTTGCCTGTTACAGCCTGGGCAACCGCACCTACCGGATTTATTCCTTCACCCATGACGCAGCGGTTCCTGCAGCAGTCTCTGCCGTGACACCTGAAGGAACAGCTTCAGACCTTTCGACGGAAGAAACCCCGGCGGCGGAAGGAACTTGGACCTGCTCCAACGGCCATGCAGGCAATACCGGCAAATTCTGCCCGGAGTGCGGCGAAGCGAAGCCGGAGGACATTACCTGTGCTTCCTGCGGAACAGTATATCCCGCGGACAGCGTTCCCAACTTCTGCCCCAATGATGGTACGAAGCTGAAGTAATCATATCGGGATCCGGAATATTCCCCGGTCGGATTGTACCGGGGAATTTTTTTGTTGACATACGCAGCGTTCAGTGCTATAATCCCATTTGTCGCCTGAAAGGTGATCAGGTATCTGGGTGTGGCGCAGTTTGGTAGCGTGCTTGAATGGGGTTCAAGAGGCCGGAAGTTCGAATCTTCTCACCCAGACATTGAAGAAAGCCCGGGAAGTGTTGAAAATAAACGCTCCCGGGCTTTTTCGTGTAATAAAAGATAATGTCCTGTCTGGCCGGAAATTTTACCGCGTTTTGTCGAATCTGGTTCTATTGCTCCCGCGGTTAACCCCCCGGGTTGCTCCCGTTATCCGGCCTGTTTGACGCCTTTGTCTTTTCTTTTCCCGGGATCCGGGAACTGGTTCGTGATCCGCAGCAGATTCTCGATTTCGGCACTCTGATACATCTTTTTCGTAGTTGTATGGTGGATTTGGATACCCGCCCGGCATATCCGCTTTCCCATTCCTTATAGAGATCCAGAAAGTTGAGCAGCCTGATCTGGAGTGACTGTTTCCGCAGACTCTCACAGTAGGCCAGCGCGGCGGATTTGGTCGGAAATCCGCGTTTCCTTTTCCTGTGGACAATCATCCTGACTGTTCCGTCCGGCATCTCCACAGGTTCGTATCCCAGGACGATACAGGCGCGCCAGGTGCCGTTTTCCTTATATGCGGTGCCCTGCCCGTTTCCGCGTTTCTTTGCGGCCATTGCTTTTCCTTTCATTACTGGGTTTTCCCGGGAGAATCATCCTCTTTAATATAATGCAGTCTCAGGATTGTATCCCCGGTTGGATCTTCATTTTTCAGGGCCTCGACGGTGACGTCCTCCATCCGCGCCCGGTTGATCCGTTCCGCGTCTTTCTCCGGCAGATAATAATCATCGAATCCGTGGTGCATGAATTCGTGCTTCATCGCTTCTTCCCGTCGTTCCATTGTATCCCTGGAGTTGACATAAATATTCGCGCGGCCGTCTTCATCCATGACGCAGATACCGTGCACGCTGTAAGGCAAATCTGCCAGCCGGACAACATAATCCAGGTTCTCGTATAAATCTTCCTGCATGAGTCTGTACCTCAGAATCTGTTCTTTTAGTCTTTTCTGCCTGCCTTGAGTGCTTCGATCATGTTCATGACGACCTGCCGTTCATAATCGGTCAGATTGTCGGCGGCGTCCAGCAGGATGTTCTGCTGGGGGGTGACGCTGCGGTTGATTTTTCCGTCCACTGACGGGTCCGACCATCCGAGCAGTTCATTGATATCCAGCCCGAACACGCGGCAAAGGGCCTGCAGCCGTTCGATCGGGATTCGGTCGATGTTTCCGGAAAGGTATCGCTGGATCATGGATCGGGGAATCCCGGTCAGTTTGCTCAGGTCGGTATAGCTTTTCCCGGACTCCTCATAGGCTTCCAGCAGCTTTTTTGCGATTTCCCTGCGGTCCAATCAAAAGTCTCCTTTCGTTTTGGTTTATTGTATTATAGCATATTCATTCCGATTCCGCAATAGAAAAAATAAAATTTTTGTGATACAGTACCAAAATGAGTTGCTTTTCCGGGTTTGCTTTGCTATACTCATTCCGGTTCCGGAACAATAGGAGGTGGATGATCGTGAAGACAAATGTGATTCGAAGCAGGCTGGCATATCTCTCAATGTCCCAGAAGGATCTGGCGGATCGCCTCGGCATTTCAAAGAATACGATGTCGAGCCGGATGACCGGCCGGAGTTCCTTTACAGTGGAAGAGATGGATCAGATCTGCGATATTCTCGGCTTTGATAAGGTGACCGAGGCAAAGAGCATTTTTTTAGGATGATCGTTCCGATATCGGAATGCAAACATTCCAAAGGCGGAACAAGAGGAGGGGAAGAATGATGACACTGGAGGGGGCTCTCGATGAAGCCCTGGGGGCGGAGGCGGGCCCGGTTCGGACTTCGCTGCAGGAGACGATTGATGCGGCTGTTTGTAAACTGATTGCCACACCTGCGGTTGCTGAAAAAGGGGGTAAAAAAGAAATGAAAAATCGTCGCCGTCGCAACAATGCCTGGCTGGCCCGATGGGAGCCGCCGGCCGCTTTCCCGGCCCTGCGCCTGCCGGCCGCGGACGGGAGGCCGTATCCGCCGCCGCCGAAAATCCGTACGCCGCAGCCGGATCTGTGGAAGTTTCCGCCCCGCCGGCCGCAGCGGAGGAGGTGCTGCTGATGGGTGTTCCGGTCCTGATCATCGGTGAGTCCGGCTCCGGCAAAACCTATTCCGTGAAGAACCTGCCGCCGGAGGAGGTGGCCGTGATTTTCTGCGAGAAGAACCGGCTGCCGTTCAAAAAGCCCTTTAAGACCTATAAGGTCCGATCCGGGGTTAACGAGAAGGGCGAGATCGTCCGCCAGGCCCAGATCGTGTACGCAGCCCTGAAGCGGGCTTCAAAGAAGATCTACGTCATCGACGATTCCCAGTACCTCATGGTCAACGAGTTCTTTGACCGCATGCAGGAGCAGGGCTACCAGAAGTTCACCGAGATCGGCTCCCATTTCCGGGATGTGGTCCACGTGGTGAACGACGAGCTGCCGGATGACGTGGTGGTCTACTTCCTGCATCATACGGATGAGACGACCACAGGGAAGATTAAGGCAAAGACCATCGGCCGGGTGCTGGATGACAAGCTGACCCTGGAGGGCTGCTTCGACATCGTGCTCCGGGCGGCTGTGGTGGATGGCAAGCACGTCTTCATGACCCAGACGGACGGCTTCGATACGGCCAAATCCCCGGAGGACATGTTCATGGATCCGGCCATCCCGAATGACCTGGCCATCGTGGATGCGGCGATCCGGGATTATTACAGTCTGGCGCCCCTGGGAAGTGAGAAAAATGTTCCAAAGGATTCCTGACGCGCCCTGGATCCGGAAGGCGGAAAACGACGGCATCCCGGATCCGCCCCCGGTTTTCTGCCCGGTCTGCCTGGAGGAGGCAGAGATTTTCTACCTGGATATCAATAAGGACGTCGTGGGCTGTGACCGCTGCGTCTCGACGGCGGACCCTTACGATACAGCCTGACGGCGAAGGAGGAATACATGTATAACCCTGATAACGATGAACTGGAAGAGGACGGGGAAGAGCTGCCGCCGTCTTCTGAATGCTGGGATCTGCCCGATGAAGCCCCCTGGTACTGCCCCGTCTGCGGGGAGCAGGTGGAGGCGCGGCTTTTTGTGAACCTGGAGGGGCTGATCATCGGCTGCGATAACTGTGTCACTGACTATAACCCGTATACAAAATCCCGCCGTTCCTGCGGCGGCTGACCCAAAGAAGGAGGTGCTTCCGATGGCGCGGTCTTCGAAATATGAACGCGGCTGTGTGAATTATGTCCGCACGGTCTTTCCCCTGGAAATCGGCTTCCCGGCCGACAACGTCTGCTGCAAATACTGCGAGTTCTGCCATGCTGAAAACGGCGGCTCGAGGTTCCGCTGCCGGCGGACCGGGGAGATCCTGTTCTGGTATGACAGCCTGGTGGGCGAGCGCTGCCCGCTGGATTTACCCAAAGAATACAAATACACGGAGGAAAATGATTCATGAAAGCTTTTGAAGGATTCAAGCCGGAAGCACCCCGGACGTCATACCCCATGCTGCCCGCCGGCGCCTATGCCGGTGTCATCCGGGATGTCCGGATCGACGGAAACGAGCCGGATCAGAGTCTGGTCTTCTGCCTGGAGGTCACCGAAGGGGAGTATGCCGGATACTATACCAAGCGCTATCAGCACGACGCGGAGCGCGCGAAGTCCGGCGGGGATTTTGCTGCGAAATACAAGGGCGTTTACCGCCTCCGGATCCCGAATTCCGCCAATACATATTCCCGGAATATCGAATGGGATATCCGCAATTTCAACAACGCCATCTGGGCCGTGGAGCAGTCCAACCCGGGCTATCACTGGGACTGGAAGGAGCAGCTCCTGAAGGGGAAGCAGGTCGGCTTCTCTGTCCGGGACGCGGTTTATCAGGGAAACGCCTATACCGAGATCGGGCGCCTGGAAGATATCAATGCGGTCCGGGCCGGGCGGGTGAAGCCCATGAAGCCCCGGGATCCGGAGAAGGCGGCCGGCGCGTCAATCACCGCGGCGGTGCAGCAGAATGCGGTTTCCTATCCGCTGGCGGGGGCCGTCCCGGTGGAAGTGGACGACTTCCCTTTCTGATCTCCATGCAGGAGAAATATGGCGTGAAGTTCCGTTTCTGTGACGGCCGCTCCACCGGCCGTGTCCTTTTCGACTATCTGACAGGAGTGCTCCAATGACAGACATGGATCGTGAACTCTGGCGGGAAGCGTTTATCCTCTATGACAGCAATCACGAGATGCCGGACTCGGAGGACGCCTGGGTTTATTTTGTCAGGAAAACCGCTGCCTTTGCCTCCGCCCATCCCGGCAGCCATCTGGCCCGGGCGCTGGCCCTCGCCCTGATCGACGCTGTGGAAGGGGAGGCGAAGGCGCGGAAAAAAAAACCTGTCCAGACGAGCTTTCTGGAAGGCGTGTGAGAAAGGGGGAGTTTTTTTGCTCCTGCCTGAAGCTGCTCAGTATATCAAAGAAAACATCCCGGTTTCTTCTGTTGTCCGGCTCTATGGCTATGAGCCGGACAGCAAAGGCTTCATGCGCTGTCCGTTTCATCACGATCCGACCCCGTCCCTGAAAATTTACGACAATGGCAGCCGGAGGGGCTGGTACTGCTTCGGC
>JAFRGU010000143.1 GCA_017433675.1 Clostridia bacterium | reverse complement strand
GACTATGGACGCGGCAAATATTCTAAAGCCCGCTCTTGCTCGTGGCAAGCTCCATCTTATTGGCGCTACTACGCTTGATGAATATCGAAAAGGCATCGAAAAGGATAAGGCGCTCTCTCGCCGTTTTCAGACTGTCGTGGTCGACGAGCCGTCCGACACTGTGACGTTACGAATTCTCAAGGGCATTAAGAGCCATTTGCCGAGCAGATCGCTGAAGACCTTCAGGGCACCATCCGTTTCATGAGCCAAGACGCGCTTGGCCAGCACCTTGCCGAGCTGTACGCCTTCCTGGTCAAAGCTGTTCAGGTTCCACAGGAAGCCCTGGAACATCACCTTGTTTTCAAAATGGGCCAGAAGGGCGCCCAGCGCTTCGGGCGTCAGCTGATCACCGATGATAATGCTGCTGGGACGATTGCCCTCAAAGTGCTTGTTGCGGTTTGCATCGCTCTTGCCGCAGGCGAAGGCCAGAATCTGGGCAGCCACGTTGGCGCCGAGCTTCTGCTGACTGGTGCTGCCCTGAATCACCACGTCCATGCCGGCCTGGTTCTGCCGGAAGCCGATGAACTGCAGGGGGATAATATCGGTTCCCTGATGCAGAAGCTGATAGAAGCTGTGCTGCCCGTTGGTGCCGGGTTCGCCGAAGATGACCGGGCCGGTGACATAGGAGAGCTTCTCCCCGAAGCGGTTGACGCTCTTGCCGTTGGATTCCATATCCAGCTGCTGCAGATGGGCCGGGAAGCGGCTCAGGGCCTGGCTGTAGGGCAGGACGGCCGTGGAGGGATACCCGAGGATATTCCGCTCATATACGCCGATCAGTGCATCCAGCATGGCCGGGTTCTTCCGGATATCCGAATTCGCCGCCAGCCGGTCTTCCTCAGCCGCGCCGGCCAGGAAGCGGGCGAAGATTTCCGGCCCGAAGGCCAGGCTCAGCACCGCGCCGCCCACTGCCGAGGTGGAGGAATAGCGGCCGCCGATATAGTCATCCATAAAGAAGGCGGCGAGATAGTCGCTGGATTTTGCCAGCGGTGAGGTCTCACTGGTAACGGCGATCATGTGCTTTCCGGCGTCAAGACCCGCGTTCTTCAGGGCATCCTTCACGAAGGCTTCATTGGTCAGGGTTTCCAGCGTGGTGCCGCTCTTGCTGACGAGGATGAAGATGGCATGGGCCACATCGGTGCTTTTCAGCACGGAGGCGGCGTCATCGGGATCCACATTGGAAATGAACTTCGCTTCCATCCGGAAGGCGCCGTTCTGCTTCGCCCAGTTTTCCAGCGCCAGATACATGGCCCGGGGGCCCAGGTCGCTGCCGCCGATGCCGATCTGCACCACAGTGGTGAATTTTTCACCCTGCTCGTTGACGATCTCTCCGGCATGCACTTTCCGCGCGAAATCGGCAATCTTTTCCTGCTGCGCGACATAGAAAGCGCGCTTGTCCACGCCGTCCGCCATGACGGCTTTGCCCAGCTGACCGCGGGTCAGCTGATGCAGCACGAGGCGCTTTTCCCCGGTATTGATGACTTCGCCCTCATACAAGGCCTGGTACTTCTCCGTGAGCTGGGCGTCCGCCGCCAGGGACTCCAGCCCGGAGAGGATCTCCTCATCCACCTGCTTGGCGCCGTAATAATATGTCAGGCCGCCGCCCATTTTCACCGCGAAGCTTTTCACCCGCTCCGCGCCGGCTTCTCCGGCCAGCGCTTCGGGCAGATTCACTTTTTTGCCGGCCTGCTCCAGTTTCTTCCAGCTGTCCAGTGTATCCAGATTCCGCCAGGTAATCATATTTCATACACCCCTTTTCTCATTCATGGGACACCCTGTAAATCTTATCATAGGCGCACTTTTTCCGTCAATTGACAAAACGGGAATTTTGCGCATTGCGAAGGGGAAAACTCTGTGATAAAATAAAGCCGGATTCCATCATCAGGAAGAAGCGACGGAGGACGAAAGACATGAAAAAGCTGGAAGAATATGTCGTAACGATACCGGATTTTCCGGAGCCCGGGATCATGTTCCGGGATATTACGTCCGTGATACAGGATCCGGACGGGCTGAAGCTGTCCGTGGACGGGCTGGTGGAGACCGCCAAGCAGGTTGACTTTGACCTGGTGATCGGGCCGGAGAGCCGGGGCTTCATCTTTGGCGTGCCCGTTGCGTATCTGCTGGGAAAGGGATTCATTCCGGTCCGGAAAAAGGGGAAGCTGCCAAGGAAGACGATCAGCCGGAAGTACGATCTGGAGTACGGGCAGGCGGAGGTGGAAATCCATGCGGATGCCATCCGGCCCGGACAGCGGGTGATTATCGTGGACGACCTGATGGCCACAGGCGGATCCGCGGAAGCGGCGGCGAAGCTGGTGGAGGACCTGGGCGGCCAGGTCGTGAAGATGCTCTTCGTGATGGAGCTGGCCGGGCTGAAGGGCCGGGAGCGGCTGAAGGACTATGATGTAGAAAGTCTGATTATCTATCCCGGGAAGTGAGCGAAAACGCAGGCCTGTCGAGCACAGGCCTGTTTTTATGGAGCGGCGGATCAGGCAGAACCCATGAAAACGGGAGGCGCGGATGGCGGACATAGAACAGGAAAATCCCTTCAGCAAAGAGAAGGCCTGGCTGACCTGGCAGGAGAACCGGGAAACGGCGGCCCGGCTTCGGGAGGAGCTTCGGCGGGGACAGGAGAACGGCGCGTCCATCCGGGAGCAGCTGCTGCGGAGCGTCGAAATCATCGGGCGGCTGACGGATAACACGATCCTGCTGCCGATTGTGCAGCGCTCCCTCGAAGCGCGGGACCGGAAAACGGCGGAAGCCGGCGGGACGGCAGAGGAGAAGGCATGAGAAAAGGAACGGCGGGAATGCTTGCAGCGTGTCTGGCACTGGCCGCTTTCCCCGGAAACAACGGACGGGCGGAGAGCGAAAGGCAGGCGGAAGCGGCGGCGTATGCTTTCGGGGCGTCGCTTATGGAAGAAGCAGCGGAGGAGAGCAGCCTCTTCGACGAAACCGGAGAGTCCCCGGATTCCGCAGCGGAAACGGAGCCGGGCGCAGTACCGGCTTCGGCGGTGACGCCGCCCGAAGCCTTCCGGCTGCTGCAGAAGGGTTCCAAAGGAGACGACGTACGGGCGCTGCAGCTGCGGCTGCAGGAGCTGGGATATGATCCCGGGACGCCGGACGGAATCTATGGATCCGGGACGAAGGAAGCCGTGAAGGCCTTTCAGAAGCGGAACAGCCTGAGCGCGGATGGCATAGCCGGGCAGCAGACCCAGGACCGGCTCTACGCGGCGGATGCCCTGGGGCCGATGGCCCCGGCAGAGTCGACGGATGTGCTGGCCGGGGAATGGCCGATGCTGACGAACCTGGAATACCCGGTGGGGGAAGGCTTCGTGCCGGCGGATCTGGTGCTGATGACGGAGCTCTGCGACCCGGGACTGATTAAAATCAAGTATCCGGAAACCCAGGCGGTCCGCACAGCAGTGGAGGCCCTGGTAACCATGCTGGAGGCAGCCCGGGCGGACGGCATCACCAAATGGCAGTGCAGCGCCGCCTACCGCAGCTATGCGGCCCAGGAGAAGCTGCTGAACAACAGGATCAACAGCTACCTGAAGCGAAACGAGGGATGGAGCAGGGGCAGGGCCCGCAGGGCGGCGCTGAGGACCGTGGCAGAGCCGGGGGCCAGCGAGCATCATCTGGGGCTGGCTTTCGACGTCAACGTGCCGGGAACGAGCGCCTTTATCGGAACAAAGCAGTGCACCTGGCTCCACGCCAACTGCTGGGAATACGGGTTCATCGTCCGGTATCCGGAAGGAAAGCAGGATATCACCGGCTTTACCCCGGAGGCCTGGCACATCCGGTATGTGGGCCGGGAGCACGCCATGAAGATGTGGGAAGAGGACCTGTGCCTGGAGGAATATCTGGCGCAGTACCAGCCGGCGGAGGCAGAACCCGCCGGGGACCAGCCGGCACCGAAGGAACCGGATCAGCCCGGAGCGGAAGATGAGGGAGAAACCGAACCGGAAATGACCTGGGAGGAAGCGGACGGCTGAGTGGGAAGAAGCGGACCGGAACCGAAGGCTGCCGGGAAGGAACGGATGACCGGACAAGAGGACAGCGGATCCGATCGGGACAGACGGCGGGGAAAAAGCAGAGTTGAACAGGGACCGGCAGGAAAGGAAATTCAGCGATGAGGGAAATCACAACGGCGGTACAGATCGTGATGCCGCAGCACTGCAACGGGTATGCCAAGCCCAGGCTTTTCGGCGGACAGATCATGGCGTGGATTGACGTGGTGGGCGCGGTGGCGGCCCGGCGGTATACCGGAAAAGCCGTGACCACCGTGTGTATCGACAACCTGAACTTCCTGAAGCCAGCCTACCTGAATGATACGGTGGTGCAGGAGGCATACGTCACCTGGACCGGGCGAACCTCTCTGGAGGTGCGGGTGGACAGCATGGTCGAGCGGCTGGACGGGAGCCGGGAGATGATCAACCGGGCCTACGTCGTGTTTGTGGCACTGGACGAGAACGACCAGCCGGCAGCGGTGCCGCCGTATCAGCCGGAGACTACTGAAGAGGTGATCGAGTACTCGGCGGCGGAAACCCGGCGCCAGGTCCGGCTGAACCGGTAAGCAACGGACGGCGGGATTGCTGGACGGATCACCGGTAGAAGGAAAAAATGACTGCCGATCCTGCAGAAGCAAATATCCAAAGGAATGAAAACGGCTCTGAGCGGGCCGCTTTTTTCAATCGAAGAAAAATTTCGGGCAGGAATACTGTTCCGCCTGTCGAATCAATAATTTGGGATGATATGGATCATCCGGAAAGCGAGGTATTTTTCCTGCATGCATATTACACAGAATTCAGCGAATAAAGCCCCGGGTAAGGCCGCCGCTCCGGCGAAGGGACCGGCCTGTGCCGTGAAGGACATGGGCGGCCAGGCTGTGATGGAGGGCGTGATGATGCGCTCCGGCAATGCAACCGCGGTCACGGTCCGCCGGCCTGACGGCACCCTGGTGACGAAGCGGACGCCTTTCGTGGCGCCCAAGGACAAGCATCCGTGGATGGGGAAGCCCTTTATCCGCGGAATTATCAACATGGGAACCATGCTGTATTTCGGCATGAATACCCTGGAAGCTTCCACGCAGATGCTGGGAATTCTGGATGAGGAGCCCTCGAAATTCGAAAAATGGCTGGCCAAGAAGCTGGGCAAGGGCGTGGACAAGATTGTGATGGGCGTGGCCATCGTGCTGGCCGTGGTGCTGAGCATCGGCCTGTTCATGGCACTCCCGGCCGGAGTGGAAAGCCTGCTGAAATCCGCCGGCATGGGACCGTTGGGGTATACGCTGCTGGGCGGGCTGGTGAAGATCCTGATCCTGGTCGGATACATGATCGTGGTAGCTTTCGTGCCGGACGTGCGGCGGACATTCCAGTACCACGGGGCGGAGCATAAAGCGGTCCACTGTTATGAGAGCCCGCTGGAGCTGAACCCGGAGAATGCCCAGACCTTCTCCCGGCTTCATCCCCGGTGCGGAACCGCGTTCCTGCTGATTGTGTTTTCCATCAGCATCCTGCTGTTCCTGGTGCTGAATATTCTGGTGCCCATTGACAACTATTTCCTGCGGGTGCTGTTCCATCTGGCGATGCTGCCCATCGTGGCCGGCGTCAGCTATGAGGTGCTGATGGGTCTGGCCCATTCCAACAGCGGCATTGCCCGGATCCTGCGGTGGCCGGGGCTGCAGATGCAGCGGCTGACGACCCGGGAGCCGGATGCCTCCATGCTGGAATGCGCCATCGTATCGGTGAACGTGGTGCTGTACGGCCTGCCAAAGCACGCGAAGAAGACGCCGGAGGGCTGGGCAATCCTGCATGACTGGCGGGAGTCCCGGAAGGACTATGTGCCGCCGGTGACAGAGGAAGCGATTTCGGCCGAAGCAGCAGTGAATACCGAAGGCAAAGCGGAAGCGACGGAGCCGGTGAAGACCGTGGATCAGGAGAAAAAAGCAGAAGCAAAAGACGCGGTGTGGAACGAAGCCGCAGAGACGGCAGCGAAAGCCGCTGGCAAAGCGGAAGAAGCAGACGAAACGGCAGACGCGGGGAACAGCGTCGGATGACCTCCCGGGAGCTGCTGCGGGCGGCGGCCCGGGAGCTGGAGGCAGCCGGGGTACCGGATCCTGCCTACGATGCCGGGCAGCTGCTGGCGAAGGTGACGGGCATGCCGGCCCTGGAACTGCGGGCGGGATTTGCGGAGATTTCCGCGGAGCAGGAGGCGTCCTTCCGTGCGCTGATGGATCGGCGGAAAGCCCGGGAGCCCCTGCAGTATCTGCTGGGGGATACCGTTTTCCTGGGGCGGAGCTTTCAGGTGCGGCCCGGGGTGCTGATTCCCCGGCCGGAAACGGAGATGCTGGCGGAAAGCGCTATCCGG
>JAFRGU010000142.1 GCA_017433675.1 Clostridia bacterium | reverse complement strand
GTGTACCGGACGGACTTCCCGGCCGGCAGCCTCATCCCCCGGCTTTTTTGACAAGCGGATGCGCTTCTTCTATAATACAAATATATGATCTGTCCGGATCGACCTGGAGGTATACCATGTTCAGACTGTTCAGGCGGAAACAGCCCCGCCCTTTCCCCGGCCATGAGGCACCCCCGCCGCCCGGCCGGAAACCCTGGTTTTTCCGTCGCCGGCCCCCAGCTTCCCTGCGCAGCCGCTGGCTCTATGTTTTTGCTTTCATCGGTCTGATGGCGGTTCTCATTCTCCTGATCCGTTACCTGATTGTGCCGCTTCTGGTGGCGCTGGCATAAGGCGGGAGGTGATTCTGAATGAATCGTGATCGGGAACATCCGCGACGCCGGCATCCCCGGAAGCTGCCCCGCCCGCTGCGTTTTCTCCTGCGGATCGTTTCGACGGCGCTGATCATCTCTCTGGTGTTGGTTTTCCTCCCACGTCTGACCCGTCTGGCCGGCCGCCTCTGGCCCGATCCCGCCCGGACGGAACGGGTTTCCGAACTGCTCAGCCACGAGCTGAAGGATTCAGCCCGGCTGGAAACACTGACAGTGGACGACCAGGGCGTCCTGACCGCGACTGTCCAGGCAGCGCTGATCGGAGAGGTCCAGCGGGTGACCATGGATTATGATTACCGTGCGAGCGTCGGCGTGGATCTGACCAAAGTCCGGCTCTCTGCGGAGGATGGCATACTGACCCTGTACCTGCCTCCCTTTGAGATTCTCAGTGATTCCCTGACTCCCACGCATGTCGACCGTCAGGATTTCTGGTATCCCCTGACGGAGAAGCGGCGGGCCCAGCTCATCGAGGAGGAAAAAGCGAGCCGGGCCGATGCGATCCTGGCTGAGGTCGGCTCCTCGGACGATGTCTGGAACAGAACAGTAGGCACCCTCTCCGGGCTCATCCGTTCATGGTTGGGCGCGGATACCTGGCTGGTAACGGTAGAGATCCAAAAAGAAGAAAACCCGGTCTGAATAACCCCTCCGAAGCAGAATCGGAGGGGTTTGCTGTTCCATTCTTTTCGGTTTTCAAACTTACTTCAGGCCATCGCTTCGGCTTTCGCCATCCTTCCGGGTTCGCCGGTTCTCTTTTCGCTTCTTCTTTGATAGATTTCCTTCTCGGTGATAACCGTCTCCATGAAAATGTCCCACTTCTCCTCCGGCAGTTTCTCCGTCAGGAATTCATCAAAGCAAAGGCACACCGTGTGCCCGGGCTGGTTCCGCAGAAAGCGGTCATAATATCCTGCGCCGTGGCCCAGCCGGCTGCCCGCGGGCGTTGCTGCCACACAGGGCACCAGAATCACCTCCGGTTTCTCAGCGGTGGCCTCCCCGGTTGGTTCAGGAATGCCGTAGGCGTTATCCGTCATCTGATCCCACCCGCTGAAAGGCACGGTCTCCATCTGCCTTCCGGCTGTGCATCGGGGCAGCAGCACCCGTTTCCCCGCCCGTACGGCGGCCGCAATCAGCTCCCGGGTATCCGGCTCCGTGGCCATGGAAACGTAAAGCATCACCGTCCCGGCCTGTTTCCATGCCGGGAGAGCCAGCACCTTTTCCCCGATCCTGCGGCTGGCCTCCCGATAATATGCCGGAGGGATCCCTTCTGCTTTTCTCCTTCGTTCCCGGCGGATTTCCTGCTTGTTTTTTCCAATCATATGCGCTCCTGCCGCCTGTTGATACAGCAGGGGCGGTTCCTGCCGGAACCGCCCGCTGATTTCGAATTGAAAACCTTATCCAAGCTCCACTTCCACGCAATGCGTTTTTCCGTCTGTCATCGCGGGAATCACATTGCCCTCGATCTCATGCCCGTCCACGGTCACGCGCTTCACCCCGCGGCAAACATGCGCGGGATTCTTAATCTCGATGTCGTATACGCATCCGCGGAACCGGCGGCTTACGCTGTATCCGTCCCAGCCATGGGGGATGCAGGGATCAATCTTCAGGCCGTCCCAGTCGGGCTTGATGCCCAGGATGTAATTGCTGATGACGTAGAAGTTCCATGCCGCGGTACCCGTCAGCCAGGAGTTCTTCGCCTGCCCGAAGTGGGCCGCATCCTTGCCGGCGATCATCTGGCTGTAGACATAGGGCTCCATCTTGTGCAGGTCGGAGATTTCCTCCCGCCAGGCAGGAGCGATCCGGCTGTAAAGGTCGAAGGCCCGGTCGCCGTGGCCCACCACGGTCTCCGCCGCGATAATCCAGGGGTTGTTGTGGCAGAAGATGCCCGCGTTCTCCTTGTATCCGCCGGGATAGGAGCTCACCTCGCCCAGCTCCAGATGGTATTCTTTATAAGCCGGCTGCAGCAGCACAATGCCGTGCTCCGTCTCCAGGTATTTGTGGACGCTCTCCAGCGCCTGCTCCGCCTTCCCGTCCTGCAGGCCTACGCCGGCCATCACGCAGTATCCCTGGCTCTCAATGAAGATCTTGCCGTCTTCGCATTCCTTGGATCCGACCTTATGCCCCATGGCGTCATAGGCGCGGACAAACCATTCGCCGTCCCATCCGTCCTTCTCGATGGCCGCGGTCATGGCGTCGATTTCCTGCTGATAGGCGGCCGCCTTCTCTTCCCGGCCCAGCCGCTTCTCGATCGCAACCAGTTCCGGCGCGATGGAAACAAACATTCCGGCGATCAGTACGCTCTCCGCGATCCGGTCGTCCGGCGCATTCGGGTTGGAGAAGGTCTGGAAGCTCTCGTCCGGCGTATCGCTGTAGCAGTTCAGATTCAGGCAGTCGTTCCAGTCCGCCCGGCCAATCAGCGGCAGCCCGTGCGGTCCGCGGTTGTTCACCACATGCTCCAGGCTCACCTCCAGGTGCTCCAGCAGCGTGCCGCAGTCCTCGGGGTTGCAGTCGTAGGGCGTAGCGGCGTTCAGGATATCGAAATCACCCGTTTCCTTGATATAGGCCGCTGTTCCGGCAATCAGCCACAGCGGGTCATCCCCGAACCCGCCGCCGATGTCGTTGTTGCCCTTCTTGGTCAGCGGCTGATACTGGTGATAGCATCCGCCGTCCCGGAACTGGGTCGCAGCAATGTCGAGGATCCGCTCGCGCGCACGCTCCGGAATCTGGTGCACAAAGCCCAGCAGATCCTGGCTGGAATCCCGGAAGCCCATGCCCCGGCCGATGCCGCTTTCGAACATGGACGTGCTCCGGCTCATGTTGAAGGTCACCATGCACTGATAGGGGTTCCAGATGTTGACCATCCGGCCCAGCTTCTCGTTGTCCGTCTTCAGCACATAGGCGCTCAGCAGATTGTCCCAGTGGCTGCGCAGCTCCTGGAATTTCTCCGCAATCTGCGCATCCGTGGTCAGATGGCTCAGCAGCTCCTTCGCCGGCTTCTTGTTGATGATGCCCGGGCGTTCCCATTTTTCTTCGTTGGGCAGCTCCACGTATCCCAGCACGAAGTTGAATTTCTTTTCCTCGCCCGCTTCCAGATGCACC
>JAFRGU010000141.1 GCA_017433675.1 Clostridia bacterium | reverse complement strand
GTCACCCGGATCAGCCAGCTGATCTCCGGCGGCAGCCTGCGGGTTCAGTGGCGGGGACAGGTCATTGGTGATATTTTCAGCTTCGCGGTTTCGGCGGAGGGAGCGGTGGAGACTCCCCGGAATACGTTTGTCTGGACGGCCGGAAACATCGATCTGCGGGACGGTCTCGAGGTGACCCTGGAATCGCTTTTCACCGATCCGGAAACGGCCCGGGAAAAGATAGAAACCTATCTGGAGGAAGCCGTGGCGCCGGAAATGAGCGCGTATCTGCTGAACAGCCAGATGATCCCGATCCCGGAGATCTTCCGGATTCAGGAACGCGGACTGATTCTGATGTATCCCATCGATCAGCTGAGCACGCTGAGCGACCGGGCAGGAGATGTGCTGATCCCCTGGCAGGTGATCCGGGATGAACTGGATCCCGGTGAAGGCGGCGTCCCGGCCGCGCTGCATCCGGGCGCCTGGATCCGGCCCCTGGCGGAGCTTTCCGCGGAGGAAAAGGAAGAAGCGGCCGAACAAATCCGGCAGATGACGGCGGACGGCGCGATTCCCGGGATCCCGGCGAGGCTGGGAGAACGCCTGGAGCCTCTGACGGAAGCCTGGAGAATGCTGACTGATCCGGATGTATATGCCCTGGGGCGGTTTTTCAGCCTGGAGGGCGCGGAATTCCGGAATGTGTTCCTGATGACGGATTATCTGAGCGAAGGCTGGGAAAACAGCCGTGTGGACGGGATCCGGGTGGATCTGGGAGGCGTATGCGGCCTGAGCATCGGAGAGACGGAGCAGGCGGCCTGGCGGGAATGCCTGGGAGAGCCGGAGCATACGATTGAGATGGACGCGGAGACCGCGGAAGCCTACCGGACGGTCCCGGGCAGCCGGGACTACTATGTGTTCGGCGGGCACCGGCTGCAGCTGCATGCGGACGGAAACGGGATCCTGACGAGCGTGATCCTGACAGAGTGACGGCATCAGAAGATCAAAGTATCGGAGGAAATCAATGGCTCAGAAGAGCAAACAACGACAGCCGGTCTATTCGGCGGATACCCTGGCCCTGCGGTTTCTGGCGGGGCTGGTGCTGGTCGCCCTGGGAGTCATGATGTTCCTGGCGGTGGAAATGCGGATGGCCGGGAACGTTTTTGCGGTGCTGCGGCAGGTCTGTTACGGCCTGACGGGTGGTCTGGCGGCGGCGGCTCCAATTCTGCCCATCTGGGCGGGCGTGCTGGTGATCTGGAGCAGCCAGCGAAAAGCGCCGGTGCGGCCTTTCATCTTCATCACGATGGCTTTTATGGCATTGTGCGCCTTTATTGTCCTGGTGACACGGATCGGAAACGAGGAATATCTGGCCATGCTGGCCCGGATTACGGACGGCAGCTGGGGCGGGGTGATTCATCAGGGATATCTGCAGAGCATTCAGCTGAAGGCCAGCGGCGGAGATCTGGGGATCCTGCTGGCCTATCCCTTCTGGAATCTGGTGGGGACGGTGCTGGGAAGCATTCTCCTGTTTCTGGCGATGACGGCGTGCATTCTGCTGGCGATGAACCTGACGCCGGGGCGGATCCGGGATCTCGCCACAGGAAAGATTGTCATCCGCTGGGGGCGGAAACCGAAGGATCAGGCGGAGCAGGATCAGCGGCAGATCGCCTTTCAGCAGGAACAGGAACGGCAGCGTCAGATGGCCTATGCCCAGCAGCAGGCATATATCCTGCAGCAGCAACAGGCCCAGGCGGCCGGGCGCAGCGGACAGCGGCCGAAGCCGGCCGGGACGGGACAACCGGAAAACAGCGATTGGCAGGAGCACCGGGGGTGGACCCAGCCTCAGCCGGCCTGGTCTCAAACGAGTGCGAACGGCATGAATCAGGACGTGACCGAGTGGCAGCAGCAGCTGGCAGAGCAGAGCGCCGCGGCGGGCGGAACCGGACGGAGCCGGATTTTTGACCAGAAGCAGGACGGGAGTGCCTCCGGACGACGGAGCTCCATTTTTGACGCAGAACAGGCGAAAGCGGAAAAGCCCTCCCGCGTCAGCGCCATTTTCGGCCGGAAAAAGAATCAGGATGACGGGCTCAGCGACCTGAGCGCGGAAGAAAAGCAGCAGGCGGCCGACCGGCAGGGAACGGGCAAAATGCGGACGCCGGTCCGCCGGACAGCGAGCGGCGCCGAAATCGGTGCCACAGCCACCCAGTGGAACGCGGCGGATAACGACGAGGAAGTGCGGCAGGTATATGCCGAGGCGGCCCGGAAGAACCGGCAGCCGCAGGAGGACGATCTGGCCCGGTGGCGCAGCCCGGAGGACCGGAGTACAACCGAAGCGGCAGCAGATCAGGACGGACTGCCGGCTGTGACTGAACCGATCCCTCCTGCTTCGCCGGCGGAAATGAACCGGAGCAGCCGGAAGACGACGGAAGCCGGCCGGAACACGAATCCACCCGCGGACACCGGACGCCGGAATCAGACCGGGCCAAAGGGTTCTTCCGGATGGATGGGTCAGGTAATCGCGGCGGAGGAGGCCAGCCGGACTGACGATAAAGAACAAAGCCGCGG
>JAFRGU010000140.1 GCA_017433675.1 Clostridia bacterium | reverse complement strand
GGAAGCGGATCGGATACAGGGGATGGACGTTGTCCGGCGAGCAGGGTATGACATTCACACGGAAGCGCGGAAGCTGCAGGAAACTTATCTGAAGATGGCAGCCCGCGCGAATGCTCCGGAACACAGCCGCGGGTCAGCTGCCCTTTGATGGTGAAAGGACGGAATCAGGGTCATGAAGAAAGCAGCAAAACGGGTCGCGATGATCGGTCATAAATTCATTCCTTCCAGAGACGGCGGGGTGGAGGTTGTTGTCAGCAACCTGGCGCCGCATCTTGCGGAGATCGGATATGACGTGACCTGTTACAACCGGACCAGCCGGCAGTTCAGGAAGCTTCGGAAAACCGGGGAGCTGATGCGCGAATACCGGGGCGTTCGTCTGGTCTGGGTACCGACGGTGGATCGCCGCGGGCTGGCAGCCATGACTTCTTCGGTCTTTGCGACGATAAGGGCTTCCTTCAGCCGGGCTGATCTGATACACTTACATACGGAGGGACCGTGTATCCTTTGCTGGCTGCCGAGGCTGTTCGGCAAGAAGATCGTGGTGACGGTTCACGGGCTTGATCATATGCGCCAGAAATGGGGCCGCTTCGCGTCCGCGTATATCATGCAGGGCGAAAAAGCGGCGGTCCGCCATGCCCACAGCATCATTGTGCTGAGCAATGGCGTGCGGGCATATTTCCGTGAGAAATACGGGCGGGAAACCGTGCTGATCCCCAACGGCATCAATCCGGCGGAGATACGGCCTGCCAGTGAGATCACAAAGCAGTTTGGTCTCGCCTCCCGGGAATACATCCTGTTTCTGGGCCGCCTGGTTCCGGAGAAAGGAATTCATTACCTCATCAAAGCCTATCAGATGCTCCGTACGGATAAAAAACTGGTGATTGTCGGCGGAACATCGGATACGGATGATTATGTGCGGCAGCTGTATGCCATGGCGGGAGACTCCCCTTCCATCATCTTCACCGGCTTCCAGCAGGGAGCGGTCGCGGAGGAGCTGTACAACAACGCCTACCTGTATGTGCTGCCAAGCGATCTGGAGGGCATGCCGCTGACGCTGCTGGAAGCCATGAATTACGGATGCTGCTGCGTGACCTCCGATATCGGCGAATGCGTGGACGTCATGGACGGCTGCGGTTTCTCCTTCCCCCACGGGAACGTGGAAGCCCTGCGGGAAACGCTGCAGGATCTGTGCGATCATCCCGAAAAGGTGGAGGCGCATCGCGGCGAAGCCAGAAAGGTGATTGCATCCAAGTACACCTGGCAGGATATCACTGCGCAGACGGACGGACTTTACAGAAAGCTGCTGGGCGATTGATCCCGGGCTCACGGTGAAAGGCATTCCGATGATAACACCCTGAAATACTGCCGGGAAAGGATCGCGGGGACAGTATGAAGCTTGAACGCACGAAAAATGCAGCCCGGAACATTGTGTTTGACGGAGCGCTGGAAATGATCAACATGATTTTTCCCTTCGTCATACGTTCCGTCATGCTGCACTTTCTGGGAACGGAATACCTGGGGCTGAACGGCCTGTTCAAGTCGCTCCTGACATTTTTGAACCTGGCTGAGCTCGGTGTGGGCAGCGCGATGGTATTCAGCATGTACAAGCCGATCGCCGAGGATGATACCCCGGCCGTCTGTGCGCTGCTGCGTCTGTATCGTACGCTGTACAGGATCATCGGCCTGGCAGTCGCGGCGGTGGGGCTTCTGCTGATACCCGTTCTGCCGAAACTCATCAAGGGTGATCTTCCGGCGGACATGAACCTGTACGTCCTGTACCTGATGAACCTGGGAAACACGGTGGTGACGTACTGGCTCTTCGCGTACAGGAGCAGCCTGCTTCAGGCACATCAGCGCCGGGATGTAATCAGCAAGGTCAGTCTGGCTGTGCGGATGACGGAATATATCCTGAAGATTCTGATTCTTGTCTTCCTGCGGAATTACTATCTCTATCTCGCTGTCCAGCTGCTGTGCCAGATTGTTGTAAACCTGCTGACGGCGGCATGTGCGTCGAAAATGTATCCCGGGTATGTGCCCGCCGGGAAGCTGCCGAAGGAAAAGACGCTCGATATTTTCCGCAGGGTAAGGGATCTGTTCACTTCCAAGCTTTCCGCGACCGTATTCGATTCCGCGGATACGCTGGTCATCTCCTCCTTTATGGGGCTGACCGTGCTGGCGGTTTATCAGAATTACTATTTTATCATCACGGCGCTGCGCATGCTGCTGGTTGTGATTCTCAATGCCTGCATGGCCGGGGTGGGCAACAAAATGGTCATGGAGAGCGGGGAAGCGAATTACCGGGATCTGGAAAGAATCAGCCTCCTGTTCAGCTGGGTTCTGGGGGTAAGCAGCTCCATGCTGCTGTGCGTGTATCAGCCGTTTATGAACGTCTGGATGGGCGAGGAAAATATGCTTGCCGTCGGGCTTGTGCTTTGTTTCGTCGTCTATTACTATTCCATGGGAGCCAACAAGCTGGTCAACATGTTCAAGGATGCGGCGGGCATCTGGCGGAAGGACCGCTGGCGGCCGATGACGGCGGCGCTCGTCAATCTGGGTCTTAATCTGGCGACCGTCCGGTGGCTGGGGCTGTATGGCGTGCTGCTTTCTTCCGTTTTCTCCATTGTCTTCGTTCAGATCCCCTGGCTGTTCCATAACCTTTTTCAGGAGGTATTTCCCCGGCAGTTTCTGGGAAGGTATATCCGGCTCTTCTGCGGGCTGACGGCGGTAGCCCTCGTCTCCTGTGCGGCGTCATGGTTTATCTGCGGCCTGTGCAGGCTGGAGGTATGGCCCACGCTCATCCTGAATGCCGCGGTGAGCTTTCTGGTGCCGAATCTGTTCTACTATGCTGTTTATGGGCGGAATCCCGTGTTCAAGGACAGTCTTTCCCACTTGAAGCGGAGTTTTCTGTCCGGGAGGAAAAAGGCGTAGGCATCGGCTGCGCGCTTTGGGATATCCTTCTCCGAATATCGGTCAGAGAAAGGAAGGCGGTAGAATGATCAGCGTAATCGTACCGGTTTATAATGTGGAAAAATACCTGAGAAGATGCGTGGACAGTATTCTCAGCCAAACCTATACCGATTTCGAGCTGCTGCTGGTTGACGACGGGTCGCCGGACGGATGCCCCCGGATCTGTGATGATTATGCCGTTCGCGATCCCCGTGTGCGGGTCATACACAAGCCGAACGGCGGATTGATCTCCGCCCGGAACGAGGGAATCCTCGCGGCCAGGGGAAGCTACGTCTGCATTCTGGATGGGGATGACTATGCGCTCGGGGATATGCTGCAGTTCATCCATGATACCGTGTCGCAGTCCCCCGAGCCGCTCGATATGGTGCTTTTCGCGGCGCACAATGTATATGCGGATCACACGGACGAAACCCTCAACAACGTTCCGGAAGGATACTACAGCAGGGAGCGTCTGGAAAAAGAGGTGTTCCCGTATCTGCTGACTGATACGCGGAACGGGCTTCAGGTTGGGGTGATCCAGGCGCACACCTGGGACAAGGCCTTCCGGCGGGAATTGCTGGTGGAGCATTATACCCGGGAAGAGCGGATCCGCGTCTTTACGGATGTCCCCATGACCTACGAATGCCTTCTGTACAGCCGGAACGTTTACATATGCAATAAGCCTTTGTATATATACAATAAAACCAACGAAGACTCCATCCGCGCCAGGAGTCGGGAGAATCTGCTGACCAAAAGCTTCTTTTATCTGATCACGTATATGCGGGAGCATATGAGCGGCCTGGGGCCGTCCGTGGACCGTCAGCTCAATGAATACGCGGCCATGCTGATCATTCGTACGGGAAAGTGGCGCGCCGCGGCGGATCCTTCCCTGCGGGAGGCCGCGCAGCATTTGAAGGAGGGGCTCCGGGAATCGGATATGCTGTCGTTTGTATCCGTCAAAGGGCTGCCTCGAAAGGTGGGAGCCGTGATTTTGCTGCTCAAGCTGCATATGTACGTTCCGGCTCTGCTGTTGTGCGCCGCCAGGGTCAGGCAGCAGGAAAAGGAAGTCGTGCGGCCGGGTTAATGACGGCGTTCGCACCCGGTTAACCCTTCAGGAGTATCCGAACAACTTTGGAAAGCAGGTGAAAACATGTACAAACGAAGAGTACGCGGTTGGTCCCAGCATATCGACTTTATGTTTCTGGACAATCTTTGCGCTTTTGTCAGCCTTCTGGTCGGGTTCCTGATTGTTGAAAAAGAGGGGGTATTGGGCTCCCGTTTCTTCTGGTCGATCGTGCTTGAAACCATACTGGTGAATCTGGTCGTGATGATCGTCATGGACACCTATCACAACGTACTGCATCATTCACCGTGGGATGAGCTGCTCCTGCTTTTAGGCCAGGCAGGATATATGGTTCTCATCCTGCTTGTATTGCAGCTGCTGAGCCAGACGACCGGAACCGATCTGTCGAAAATCACCCTGTATGCTCTGCCGCTGTACCTGCTGTCCTGTTATGCCATGCGCCAGGCATACAAAAGCTATCTGAAGAAAAAACATCATATTTTCAATCGGCATTCCCTGATCATCGCGCTGGAAGCTTCCCAGATTTCGACGGTCATTCCGCGCATTCTCCGTTCGAATTACGGGATTTACCGGTTCACAGGCATTGCAATCATGGGAGACAATCCTTCCGAAGGGCAGGCGTTACAGGAGCTGCATCTGCTGCGGGATGAATATCCGGATGCGGAAACGATCCCGATCGTGGCCACAGCCGACACGCTGGAACAGTACCTGACCAACAACTGGGTGGATGAGGTATATCTGGATGTGCCTCCCAAAGCGGATCTGCCCGTGGATCTGATCAACCGGCTCATGCGCATGGGCATCACCATCCACACCGCCCTCACACATCTGGACGATATCGAATCCAGGCATAAGAACGTGGAATGGATCTGCGGCCATCTGACCATTACGACCTCCCTGGGCTATATCTCAGGCCGTGATCTTTTCCTGAAGCGGCTCATGGATATTGCGGGCGGGCTGATCGGTTCCCTGGTTACCCTGATTCTCGTTCCGCCTGTGGGATTGGCCATCTGGCTGTCTGATCCGGGTCCGATCTTTTTCAAACAAACCCGGATTGGCGAAAACGGAAAAAAATTCCATATGTTTAAATTCCGCAGCATGTATATGGATGCGGAAGCCCGCAAAAAGCAAATCGCGCAGGAAACCGGTCAGGAAGACCAGCTCATGTTCAAGCTGGAACACGACCCGCGTATTATCGGGCAAAAAAAAGGGCGTAACGGAAAATGGAAGAAAGGCGTCGGCGGATGGATCCGCGACCTGTCTCTGGATGAATTTCCTCAGTTTTTCAATGTCCTGAAGGGAGATATGTCTCTGGTCGGCACCCGTCCTCCGACGGTGGACGAGTGGCAGCGGTACGAGCCTTTCCATCGGTCGCGAATGTCCACGCGTCCGGGAATTACCGGGCTCTGGCAGGTCAGCGGCCGCAGCAAGATCCGGGATTTTGACACAGTGGTTCGCCTGGATCGGGAATATATTGAAAACTGGTCCCTCAAACAGGATATTTACATCCTAGTCAAAACCGTATGGGTTGTGCTGCTCCGGAAAGGCGCAATGTAGCTCCGTCCCGGTTTCCTTCGGAATCGTCACTTTCATTGAATGCAGCTGTGCGCATCGTTGACTGCATCGGATCGAGATTCACTTCGAGATTCACGCTTCTCGTCGAGATTCATGGTTTTGAATCTCGACGTTCTTTATTTTTCAATACTTCCCGGTCGAGATTCAAAAAATTTCGAGATTCACTGCCACGGCTGTTCTGTTCACATATATGAAAAGATCCGGTCCGCCATTAAGGGGGAAACCGGTATTGAGGGGGAAAGCCGGATCACCCGCAGTCCCTTGTATTTCCACGCTTCCGGATTGAGGGGGAAAATAATTGAGGGGGAAAGCGAATGGGAATCCTTCGGCATCATCTGTTTTGAGTGGAACCCAATTCTTGAGTGTCACCAAAGTTCCACTCAAGAATCCTGATTTCCCAAAGCATTCCGGTTGAGTGGAACTTTTTTTG
>JAFRGU010000139.1 GCA_017433675.1 Clostridia bacterium | reverse complement strand
TTCCCCAGCGTTTTACTGCCCTCCTGCGTGATTTTTCCGCCTTTATACAGCAGAAAGCCAACGCCCGCCAGCAGAAACATCTGCACCATCTGTTTTACCAGGATCAGTATCATCTTTATCTCCCCGCTTTAGCCGGTCGTTTCGCTTCAGCACAGTCATGAGCCGATTCACCTTTCCCTGTTCGGGATGCAAACCGGTTTTCTTCTCTTCTCCCATCGGGAAAAAAAGGCGTCAGGGGCGGGGCAGCCACGGCAGCAAAGCCTGCAGCACCGGCACATAACCGTCCGCATACATGTGCATGCCTTCCACCGTGTATTCCGCCTTCAGATTCCCGTCAGCGTCCCGGATCCCTGCGTTCAGATCCAGGAACTGTGCGCCGGCCTCCTCCGCCAGTTTTTGAACCGCCGTGTTGGCGGAGTTGACCCGTGCGTTTGTCCGTACCCTCAGCGCTTCCCTCGCCCAGGGATTTTTCTCCCCGACAATCGGATTCACGGGATAATACGCCAGCATAAAGATCTTCGCTTCCGGCAGGTGTTCCCGGATTCCCTTCAGGATCGTGCGATACCGTTCAATGAGTCCTTCCTCCGTGTAGTCCGGCAGATTCAGATCGTTTGTTCCGATATTGATGTAAATATAATCCGGCTGCAGGTCGTAGATACAGGCATCCATGTTCTCCATCAGCTCAAAGGTAGTCGTGCCCCCAATGCCGCGGTTGTAGATGGTATACGGCAGCTGCTGATCCAGCATCAGCTCATAGATCGGGAACTGCTCCATCAGACTGGATCCGACAAACAGAATCTGGTGCGGCCGGATGAAACGGTTCAGATGCCGGTAGCTTTCCACCTTCCACTGCTTCTCCTGCCGGCTCCGTTCCTCAAGGATCTCCTGCGTCATTTTCGTTTTATCATCCATCATTCACTTTTCTCCTTTTCGCCTTTTTTGTTCCTCTGCCATGGATTGTATCACAGGTCCCGCCCTTTTGAAAAGCGCAATTCTACGCAGGACGGGCTGATTCGATCTTGCTCAGCTGGCTGCGCCGGAGGGAGGATTCCGTTTCCGGACTCCCCGGACACGGGACCTTTCTGCGGATATAAAAAAGGCGCTTAAAGCGCCTCATTGGTTTTTTTACAATCGTTCAGGTGCCGGCCGGCAGCGCGATCCCGTTTTCTTTGGCGCATTCCACCAGCGTATCCAGCGCGGTCAGGATTTCCTCGTCCGTATGCTCTGAGATTACGTTGAACCGCAGTCTCGCCTCTCCCCGGGGCACCGCCGGAAAAACAGCCGGCGGCACGCACACGTTCCGGTCGCGCATGGCGTTGGAAAGCACATAGGCGTCCAGATCATCGCCGATCAGCACCGGGATGATCGCGGATTCTCCCGCCAGACAGATGTTCAGGTTCCGCTTCCGCGCTTCCGCACAGAAGAAATGGATATTGTGATGGAGCCGGTCCATAATCTCCGGCTCGTTTCGCAGCAGTTCAATCGCCTTGCGTACCGCCGCTGCCAAAGGCGGTGAAATCCCGACAGAGAAGGCAAATCCCGGCAGCATATACCGCAGATAGTCAATGATGGCCTGACTCCCGGCCAGATATCCGCCGCAGGCACCCAGTCCCTTCGAAAGGGTTCCCATATGAATATCCACATCCCCGGGCTGCAGGTCAAAATACTCATCCACACCGCCGCCTGTCGGCCCCAGCACGCAGCTGGAGTGGGCTTCATCCACCATCAGGAAGCACCCGTACTTCTGCTTGATCCGGACCAGCCCTGGGATGTCCCCGACGTCCCCGTCCATTGAGTAGGCGCCCTCGGCGATAATCAGTACCTTGCCGAACTTCTCCCTTCGGGTGGAAAGGATCCGGTCCAGTGCAGCAATATCGTTATGCGGAAAGGGGCGGCATGTTGCCCTGCTCAGCTGGCATCCCTGCCAAACGGAGTTATGGGACAGCGAATCGTAAACAATCAGATCCCCTTCTCCGCAGAAATTGCCCACAAAAGTGACGTTGGTGGCATGTCCGCTGACCAGGACCAGCGCATCGTCGCTCCTCTTCCAGTCGGCAATTTCCCGCTCCAGCTGACGGTAGATGGTTTTTTCCCCGGCGAGCAGCCTGCTGCCGCTGGCGGATGTTCCATACTGATCGATAGCTGCCTTCGCCGCTTCCGAAACTTCCTTCCGTCCGGACATCCCCACGTAGTTATAGCTGGCAAAATTCAGCTTTCGGACGCCGTCCACCAGGGAGGTATCCGTCAGTGCGGAATCATGCCGGATGAAATAGGGATCCCGGTTGTTGGTAACCCGGTTCATCTCCTGTCTTCTGGCCAGGAACTCCTGATACTCCGGCGCGTCCTCAAATCGCGTGATGGGCTTGACTGCTTCCATCTGCGTTCCCCTTTCTCTTCGCGTCAGCTCCCGTTTCCCCTTCCGGATTCTGCAACGCGCCTATTGTAAAGGACCTGCTTTCGCTTTGTCAATAATGCCGCCGCGGAAAAGCAAGGAGTGAACAATCTGCGTTTACCGAAAAAAAAGGAGGTGCTGAAATCGCACCTCCGGAAATTCCCCTTTCACCCGTTTCCGCCTTCCAGAGGATTATTCAGCTGATTAAACAGCACCACCCGGAACTCCGGAGCAATCTGGAATACGATCTTCGTCCGGCGCGTGTACTGCTCATCCGCCTCGCCGTAGAAATTCAGGAACAGCGCATCGTTGTGCATGCTCGCTCCGCCGTAGCCCGGGACGTACACGCCCCACGTACCTTTGCCGTAGTTGTTTTCATGCCGGATCCCCTCTATCCGCTCCCGGTCCTGCGGATTCAGTGCTTCCGCGAAGTCCAGGCTCATATCGATCAGCTTCAGCCGGTAATCGTCCCATTCCGGCTCCCCCATATCCTCAGACCAGTATTCCTCCGCAAAATCCAGATCTGACGCCGCGTTCCGCAGGCTGTAGATCCATCCGGTCTGATCTGTCTCAATCATATAGTAATGGCTCGGCAGATCGCTCAGATCGTATCCCCACACTCCGATATGCCCGTTCTGCGTGGGACGCACGCTCCACGTAAAGTCGGAAAGATCCACGGCGCCGAGGTAATCCATTTGCCAGATCTCCTTCGCGTAGGCGATGGCGTCTTCGTCACTGTCAATAGCCCGCTGACTCATCTGCCCGATAAACACCGGCGTGGTGGGAAGCCTGTCCCCATAGGAAAAGTTGGAGATATTCATCCTTTCCCGGACGTCGGCATTCTCCCGGACACTGCTTGTACCATAGTTCTTCGCTTCCAGAGAAAAATGAACCTTCAGATCATGTTCACTGCTGCCGCCCTGAAGCCGGAAAGCCGCATCTCCATTCAGGGATGCAATCCGTCCTTCCGCATCTGTTTCCGCTTCCATTTGCAGATCATACAGCGCAATCTCCCTCGTCGTCATGGCGATGCCCATGGTCGGTGTGCCCCAGTCTTCAATCGAAGCATACGGATCCGGATACAGATTCCTGTATTCCGAGGTGTAATACCTGTCAATTCCTTCCTGCCACAGCAGATTCAGCGCGCTCTGCACCACTTCCGGGATTTCTGTGGCTTCTCCGGCGGTCATGATGATCTTCCGGACGCTCTTCTCTTCAAGAAACTGAACATCTACCGCAGAAGACTGTCCAAGCACGTGTACCGCAGCCCGGCCCAGCCGCAGCAGCTGCAGCACATCCCGGGTTCCCTCCAGGATCGTGGATCTTGGTGCGGCCAGCCGGTCGATCCGGTGATCCACCTTATGGTAAAACTCCGACGCAGTGACTTTCCCGTCCAGGTCCAGCACCGCGTATCCCGTTTCCCGCTCCAGTCCCTCATTGTCCTTTCCGGACAGATCAATCTGCTGGAATGCGTCAAATCCGTCCTGGATATAGGTTCCGCTGGCTTTCTTGAAGGAAACCTCATCCAGGAAGAACTCCGCCTCTCCCTTTAGCGTCACGTTCTCCGTCTCCATCAGCAGCTTTTCTCCCGCCGAGTAGAGATCGGACAGCACGCCGTCTGTGTTCCCGGTTTGCTCCGGCTCCGTTGCTTCCGCTGTCTCCGTCCTCCCCGGGGCACTCTCCGCTGCTTCGGTTTCCACCGTCCCAGTGTTTTCCGTTGCGGTTTCCGCCGTGCTCTCCGTGATTGTCTCCTGTTCCGTTTCCGTCGCTGTTGCAGCCGGATTCCCTTCCGCCGCGCCGATCCCGGTTGTCAGCGCCAGTATCGCCGCCATCATCAGCGTCGCCCATTTCAGTATATGCTTCCGCATCTGTCCGTCCTCCTCGTGACCTTCCTTTCAGCAGCGTGTCACACGCGCTGATCCTGCATCAGTATAGCATATACCCCATCCCCTGAAAAGAATTCACATCCAATTGTTACATTTTCTGTACACATAAAGTGCCTTTCCCATATAAATTCTCCTTCCCTGTGAGGGGAAGGAGGCATCGGTTCAGCTTTCCTGCGGAGAATAGTTCAAGACAGGGAGTTGTGCTGGATTCAGGGAGACACCGATCACGATTCCACCACGTTTTCCCGGGTAATATTTCGCAGCCATTTTTTGCTTCGGTAATGCCCGATGACCCATGGCCATTTCACAAACTCGTCCGTGCAAAGCAGGAAATACACCCAGAGGGGTGGCAGTTTCAGCGCCGCGGCAGCCAGAAAGCCCAGCGGTACCGCATACAGCCACATATCGATCGTGTCGCAGATAAACCCGAACCGGCTGTCTCCGCCCGCCCGGAAAACACCGGCGATCAGGGTCGTATTCACCGCCTGGCCCATGACATAGTATGTATTAATCCACAGCATGCCCTTCAGGTAGCCTCGTCCGGTTTCCGTCATGCTGGCAAACCGCAGGGCCGCCGGCATGCATGCCAGCACAATCAGTCCTCCGATTGCGCCGAAGAGGACCGTCAGCTTCATCAGCGCGCTGGCAGCCTGTTCCGCCTCTTTCATCTGGCCGTCTCCGAGCAGCTGGCCCAGCAGGATCCCGCCGCCGCTGGCGACGCTGAAGCACAGTACTGTTCCGAAATTGCGAACCAGGGAGGTAAAGGAGTTAGCCGCCACCATATCCGTTCCGAGGAACTGTCCAATGATAACCGAATACATGGAAAAGGCCAGCCCCCAGGATACATCATTCAGGGTAGCAGGCAAAGCCATCCGCAGAAAGTCCCGGAACAGCACTTTGCTCCGGATGAACATATATGACAGCTTCAGCCTGACATCCTTGCTCCGGGCAGAAACAATCAGAGCCAGGATCAGCTCGGCCACCCGGGAAATCGATGTTGCCAGCGCGACACCGGCAGCGCCCAGCTTCGGTGCACCGAACAGTCCGAATATAAACACAGCATTCAGGAGAATATTCAGTGTAAAGGCAGTTCCGTTCAGTGCGGTGCTGATTCCGACCCGCCCGATGGACCGAAGCGTAGCCAGATAGATTTCCGTCAGCCCCCAGCACAGATAGGCAGCGGCCACATTCCGCAGATAGCTGGCGCCAAGCAGAATCAGTTCCGGATCCGGGGTAAACGCCCTCATCATGTACTCAGGAATCAGCAGCGCACAGGCTGCGAAAAGCATTGTCACGCTGACAGAAAAGCGGAGCGCAATTCCTTCTACCGCATCCACAGCCCGCATCTCACCCTTGCCGAAATACTGAGCGCTCAGCATGGTTACTCCTGTTCCGAGTCCATAAAGAATCATGAACAGAACCGTTGCATACTGGGTAGCCAGGGAAACCGCTGAAATATGGGCCTGCCCGACAAAATTCAGCATAACCACATCCGCCGAATTCACAGCTGCGCTCAGAAGGTTCTGCAGGATAATCGGTCCTGTCAGTTTCATGACCCGTCCATAATGAATCCGCTCCGATGCGGAAATCTTCAGCATATTTCATTCTCCTTTGGCTGCTGTGGATTGATATTGCACAAAAAGGACGGGCCCGTTTTTCCGGTGCCAGTCCTTTTCTTTTATATTTCTTCCAGAACTTCGCTGGTTTCTTCACATCCCAGCAGTTTATGCAGCAGCGCATACAGCCCTGAGGCTTCCGCCTGCTTCAGGCAAATACAGCTGCCGACCTGCTTCGGGATTTCCTGAACCTGCTCCCGCAGCTTCCATCCACGGTCTGTCAGCCGGATCTTCACCACCCGCTCATCCTCCGGGCTGCGGGTACGGTTCAGATACCCGTCCTGCTCCATCCGCTTGATCATTGGTGTCAGCGTTCCGTTATCGAGATACAGGCGGCTGCACAGATCCCCCATCGTTGTCTCTCCGTACTCCCAAAGGCAGAGGAAGACGATGTACTGGGTATAGGTCAGTCCCAGAGGCTTCAGGTAAGGGGTATAGGAATTAACCATCCGTCGGGCAGCTGCATAGAGCGGGAAGCAGAGCTGTCTTTCCAGCAGCAGCTGCGGACAATTCTCCGGGGTTGTCAGGAGAACTTCAGACATCTTGTTTGCTCCTGATTCTTACAGATTGCCTTTCACCCAGGCACTGATGGCGGGCTGAGGTTTGAAGCCGATGCTCTGATCCACAAACTGGCCTTTCTTCATCAGAACCAGGCAGGGGATGCTCTGAACCCGGTATTCAGCCGCTACATCGGGATTGTCGTCCACATCCAGGGCATAAAAGGAAACCTGACCGGCCATTTCCTCACTGACTGCCTCCAGAATCGGCGCCAGCATTTTGCAGGGCCCGCACCAGGTTGCATTGAAGTCCACCACAGCCACATCCGCCGCTTTTGCTTCCGTCTGGAATTCCTGTCCGTTGATCTTCTTAACCATGTTTTTTCTCCTTTTTTATTATTCCGGTCTGTCCGGCTGATCTTCCTCCGGATGCCGGTTTCACGCTGATTTCAGAAAATCGGAAAAATATCTTCCCTTTTCCCGGTTCCTGTGCACATTTTTCAAAAGCCTGTTCCCGGCCTGTTCGTTTTATTCCCGGTGTTTTTTCTGGTCCAGATAGCCTACCGCGCTCAGCGCAGCAATATTGCCTTCGCCGGCTGCTTTGATATACTGGTATGGCGTTCCGGTCAGGTCACCGCAGGCGTAGCATCCGGGCAGATTAGTCTCCATTCTTCGGTTAACCCGTACATGGGCGCCTTCTGTCTCCAGTCCTGGCACCAGCTGCCCCGGCGCCACTGCTTCCCTCAGCACAAAAACGGCTTCTGCGGTATAGCTGTTTTCAGAAGTATATATGGTCATCTTCCCGGCCTGCTTCCTGACTTCGTTGACTGTCTCAGGAATGACTGTAACCTTCTCCGGCAGTTGATTCACATCCCGGTACATCGGGAAATAAAGCACTTCAGGACAGATCTCACTCAGGAAAGCCGCCTCCGCTTCCTCACGCGCGCTGTATCCGACTACGGCGACGCGTTTCCCCCGAACCAGCGCCGCATCACAGGTTGCACAATAGCTGACGCCATGCCCAAGATTTTCCTCTTCCCCGGGCAGAGGCTTCCCCTGAACAACACCCGTAGCCAGAATCACCGTGGTTGCCTCCAGCATCTGTTCCCCGGCCTGCATGGCATAATAGTCTCCCATGGCATATACCGCGCTGATGCGTTCCTCGGTAATGCCGATTCCCAGCTGATCCAGATGCTTCTGAAAAGCCTTCGCCAGATCTTCACCTTTCACAGCCGGGAATCCAAGATAATTCTGAATTTCATGAGCCTTCGTCAGCTTCATGCTCAGATTCTTCGACCCGACCAGCAGTACTTTTTTATTTCGGATCGTCCCGGTAATCGCCGCTTCCAGCCCGGCCGGTCCTGTTCCGATAATTGCGATGTCGTATCGTTCCATGATGCTCCTTTCGATGCTTTCCGTCTGCCCTTGTCCCTGTTACCTGCCTGCTGCCGTAACTCCTGTACGTCAGTCCTCCCGGTATCTGAGCCGGACATTCCCCGCAATAATCCGGTCTTCTTTGTCCGGTTCAGATCAAGTCGTCGTCAGATAACTTTGATCAAATATAATATAGCACCAGTATTCAAATCCGTCAATACATTTTATCAAATATTTTTCTTGACCCATCTCCTTTGGAATAATCAAAAAGCCGGAGATTTCCGTCCTGGTTCTTCCCCCAAATCTCCGGCTTCCCTTTAGAGTTTTCCGTTCATAATCGCCAGTATCAGCTGCTTACTGTTAAAGAATGGGGCTAATGTACTGGCTTCCACCATTTCCCCAATACCCTGGATCGGAACAATCGTCTGGATCAGCGGCAGCAATGCGAAGGCCAGAAAGCACAGCAGCGCTCCCCGAATCAGGCCGAAGACGCCTCCCGCCAGTGAATTCATTTGCTTCAGCACCGGGAAGCGAAAAACGACCTTCAGGAAATTCAGGACAATATGCAGAACCACGAAACATACAAGAAAGCAGGCCAGAAAGCACAGTACATTAACCACCGCGCTGACAATGGTCTGGCTCACATAATCCCCCACCCGGGTCAGCCCGCTGTTCTGGAAAACCTTTTCCTGCAGATTGTTCTGCAGCAGGGCATTCAGCGGTCCGGGCAGATTGACGCGGTTCAGCACCTCCGTGATTGAATTCGCATTCAGGGAAGCAACGCTCGCCTGAGCCAGCGTCTGGTCCCCGATTCGTGTTGTAGCGTCAGTATAGGACATCAGGGTCCTGATCAGTTCCGGATTGCTCTGAACCCAGCTTACCAGCTTCGGATTCAGCCAGGAAGTCAGCCCCAGGGACAGCACACAGCTTCCCAGGCTCGCCACGGAAGCGATGAATCCCCGGTATAAGCCAATCAGTACGCTGATTCCGAGTAATGCCAGGATTACAATATCAACAGCATTCATATGTTCTTCCGACGTCCTCCCTGTTAATAGATTCCGGCCATCGCCTGAGTCAGAACCGCCATCGCCCCTGCAACCTCGCTCTGGGTAGGCGTCTCCTGCATGATTACACTTTTCAGTGTTGCGCTTGCGCTATTAATTGCCTGCCAGGATGCACTGCCGGGATCCATGCTTTGCAACATGCTTTCCGCGCTGCTCAGTAGCACTTTCGCATCCGCAATCAGCGCTGCTGTAGTGGCGGAAATACCGGAATTCTGGGTTTCAGCATTATGATAAGTACAGATAATGCCGGATGAGGCCGCAGCCGTCCCAAGATATTGTTCCAGCACCTCCTGGTACTGCGTTCCGATAAAAGCGTATAACGGATGTCCCGCCGGAATGCTGATAATTCCCCGCTGCACCGGGTTCGGGCACCAGGGAGAAGCCTGCATGCCGGTTTCTGCACATACGGTTTCCGTCACATGCATCTGGCAGTAAACCGTGGGCTGCGTTCCCTCAGCCCAGTAATCAGTCACAGTTCCGTATCCCATGGCGTCATGCCGGCAGGCTTCCGTCGCCAGCTGTCCGCTCACAGCGCACGTTTCCACCCGGGTGACGTGGTAGTCCGCCGCACGGCCCTCCAGAATCTCCCGGTTATTCAGTCCCGCATGGAGCTTGCTCATGTAAGCCTGCCAGAGCGGCGCAGCGGCGCCGCTGCCTGTGGATTTGGAGCTAAGCGCCTTATAATTGTCATGTCCGACCCACACCGCCGAGGCGTAATACCCCGTCATCCCTGCAAAGAAAACGCCCTTCTGATCCGAGTTGGTTCCGGTTTTCCCACCCACGGTCTGACCTTTGATTCTGGCTGAAGTTCCGGTTCCTGAGGAAACGGCATTCTTCAGCATATCGATGATCATCCAGCTGGTGCTGTCCGAGAAAACTCTGCGTCTCTCCTGATGCTGGTGTCCGTCCCAGACTACATCGCCGTTGGAGTCTGAAATACCCAGCACGGAGATTGGCTCCTGATAGACGCCCCCGTTGGCCAGCACACCGTATGCGACAGTCATCTGCAGCGGTGTAATTCCCGAAGATCCAAGAGAAAGTCCAAAGGGAGTCGCATCAATATGGTTATCGTCAATGCCCATCCGATGCAGGAAATCCACGCTTCTCTCAACTGAAACCTTGTTCAGCAGGGTATAGGCCGCTGCTGTGTTATGGGATTTGGCCATCGCAGTTCGGAGTGTCTCCGGCCCGACATATCCGCCCCCGCCGTAATTGGTCGGCCATGAATCGTTGCCCTTGGCGTCTTTCCATCCGGCAATGGGAATCGGCATATTATAAGCGACGGAAGCCGGGCTCGCGCCAAGTTCCAGCGCCGGCGCATAGACTGCGATAGGCTTAATGGAGGATCCGACCGGCATTTTCATGTCCGTCGCCCGGTTCAGCGTTTTCCGGACGGTGACCTCATCCCGGCTGCCTACGATTGCCTTCAGTTCACCGGTCCGATAGTCAAGCACGGCGCAGGCCGCCTGCGGTTGGATGACTTCTGTGTAGGTTCCATCAGAATTACGGCTGCGGAATACCTTATCTGCCGGGTCACGAAGAGCCGGATATTTGCTCCACTCAGCCAGGGTGTCCTGAACTGTCTCCTGCATCGCCGGATCCAGAGCCAGTTTAACCCGGTATCCGCCGGTACGCAGCTTGTTTTCCATAGCAGCCCGGTTAACTGACGTATTATCGAGTCCTCCCAGTTCAAGCAGAATATCCACGCATTCCTGTACTGCGTATTCCACATAGTGTGCGTAGGGATACATGGTATCTCCTGCCATTGCCGAATGCTCCAGCACATGGGCTGTCTCCGGCTTCAGCGCTGCCTGATACTGGCTGTAGGTGATAAACTGATTCTCATACATGCACCGGAGCACATAGTCCGTCCGGTTATTGGTGATAGCTGTATAATCTGTGTTTTCGCTCTTCCGTGTATAATAATTCCGCCGTGGATTGTAGTAATATGGGTTGTTTGTCACCCCGGCGAGAATGGCACATTCCCGCAGTGTGAGTTCACCCAGGCTCTTTCCGAAATATCCCTCTGCGGCCACCTGCACCCCGTAATAATTCTCACCCAGATAAATGGTATTCAGGTAGCTTTCCAGAATCTGGTCCTTGGAATATTTCATCTCAAGCTGCATGGCCAGCCAGGCTTCCTGAATTTTCCGTTTGTAGCTCTGTTCTGAGGAAAGCAGCGTGTTCTTGATCAGCTGTTGGGTAATCGTACTGCCTCCCTGGGTACCGCTGGAAGTCAGGTTGTTGACAAAGGCGCCGACAATCCGCTTCAGGTCTACCCCGTTATGGGAATAAAACCGGGCATCCTCCACCGCAACATAGGCATTCCGCAGATTCTGCGGCATGGCGGCCAGAGATACCATAACCCGGTTTTCCGTTCCCTTGTATTCAGTGATGAGATTCCCGTTGCAGTCATAGATAAAAGAGGTCTGGGCCTGTCCGTCCAGGGCTGCAAGATCCAGCTCAGGTGCAGTCTCAACATATCCTTTGGCAATACCCAGCACTGCACCGGCTCCCGCGATGCCTGCCAGCACTGCGATCAGTGCAGTCACCCGAATCACACCTACAGCCACGCTCAGGACAAAATTCGGTTTCCGCAGGCTCGGCCGGAAGATGCTTCTTCTTTCCCGTTTCATCCTGCGATCTTCCTTGAGCTCCTCCGCCTCCGGGATCAGGTCTTCCGGGTTCTCCGGATCTTCGGCCGGAATCTCAGCGAATTCCCCCTCATAATCTTTTTCATACACCTGATCGAATTCATATTCTTCGTTTTCATTCAGGCGTTTTTTTCTGAACATGCGTCCACCTCCTTCCCGATCTCAGGTTCATTACCCAGCAATTTTATCATAAAAGAAGAACTATGGCAAATTTTCGAAACGCTTTCGTAACATTCACGTAAAACCCACAGAAAAAACCCGCTGGCATCAACCAGCGGGCAAAAAGCAGATCATCAATCAGCCGTATAAGGCATCAGCGCGATGGCACGGGCGCGCTTGATGGCCTCACTCAGCTGGCGCTGATGCTTGGCGCAGTTGCCGCTCATCCGGCGGGGCAGAATCTTGCCGCGCTCATTGGTGAAACGACGAAGACGGTTTACGTCTTTGTAGTCAATATAAGCAATCTTATCCACACAGAAAGCACAGACCTTCCGGCGGGGACGGCGTCCTCCGCGGGGGCGGGGCCTTCTTTCTCCACGTTCTTCAGACATGGGGCTGTACCTCCTTACTTAAGCGTTAAAAGGGCAGTTCATCGGTCTCCACAGCGGTGAAACCGGCGGAAGCGGGTTCCGCGGCGGGGGCAGGAGCGGCAGCAGGCACATAACCGGCTGAAGCGCCTTCCGTCTCACCCTTCGGAGTGAGGAACTCAACATCATCCGCCTGAACTTCCAGGCTCGCACGAGTGCTCCCGTCGCTCGCCTGATAAGTACGTACTCGGACGGAACCGGTTACCGCAACCTTCCGTCCCTTGGCCAGATACTTCGCACAGTTTTCACCCAGCTGACGCCAGGCGGAAACCCGGAAAAAATCTGCTTCCGGCTGAGTTCCCTGAGCATCCCGGCGTCCCCGGCGGTTTACCGCCACGGTGAAGTCGCAGACACTGTCTCCCGAGGGAGTGCTCCGCAGTTCCGGATCCCGGGTCAGGTTACCCACGATAAACAATTTGTTCATGCTGCTGTGCCTCCCTTATTCGGCATCGGTGTCAGCAGCGGCTTCTGCCACTTCCGCGACAGCTTCGGTCACGGGCGTTTCCGCTACAGGAGCTTCCTCAGCGGGAACTTCCTCAGCAGGTGCAGCAGGCCGTACAGGACGCGGCTTCACGGCAGAACGCTTTTCGACCAGCTTCACGACCAGATACCGCAGAATATTTTCGTTGATCTGCAGGTTCCGCTCCAGCTCCCGGGGCAGCTCTGGGGACGCCTGGAAGTTCACCAGCACGTACCAGCCCTCGGTCTTGTAGTCGATGGCGTAAGCCAGGCGGCGTTTGCCCCAGGTCTCATCCACCTTCTCGATCTCACCACCATTAGCCGTGATCAAAGCGGAAACCTTTTCAATCAGCTCTTTCCGAGCGGTCTCCTCCAGACCCGTATCGATGATGTAGATCATTTCATACCTGTTCATCATTCTTTCACCTCCTCACGGACTTATGGCGCTGCATCCCGCAGCGCAAGGATGTGCCAAATCGGAATTATAGCAGTCTTTCATTGGAATTGCAAGCCTTTTTTTCAGATATCTAAACAGGTTTTCCAGTCTTCCAGATGATTCCGACTGTTTTCTGTCCTTTCTCTTTCCGGCTGGAACAAATGAATTCAGAGGAAACCGGTTTCCATTCAGCTTGTCAGTTTCATCCTGCCCCACTGTTCTGGTTTATCCCTGACAGTAATAATGCTCCGCTGTTTTTTTCATCCAGCGCCACGCCAGTATACCCAGCAGGATCAGCATCGCGGCCATGATTCCGGCATATGCATATGCGCCAATCCCGGCGCTGATCAGGAAAAAGCTGATTACACCAAGCGTCAGCAGGATTCCCCAGCTTTGCAGCAGTGAGATCAATACGCCAAAATTCTGTTTCACAGCCTGCTGCTCCGTCACCCAGTCGAGCTTTGGTTTCCGAATATCCCGTCTCAGTGCCAGACAGGAGGTCGTCCATGTATACAGCAGGCACAGACCACAGGCCATCAGAACCGGTCCGGCCATCCCGGGAATCATGGCTGCGATGGCAATTCCCGCACAGAGCACTCCGCCTGCAGCAAGTCCGAAACCAACGGCAAATTTGCTTTTCACAATTGTCCAGCCCGGGATCGGCAGGCTCATCATGATTTCATGTCCTTTACCCTCCCGCGTCACTGCCGTACTCAGCGCCGGGTTCATTCCGCTGACATAGCTCATGACTGCTGTCAGAATTGCGGTCACC
>JAFRGU010000138.1 GCA_017433675.1 Clostridia bacterium | reverse complement strand
TGTTCCGCCATCCGGGCCAGAACCTCCTCCCGGTCCCCGTCAAACTTCTCCTCATTCACATGGCAGTGGCTGTCAAAGAGCTCCATTTTTCCTTCTCCGTTCCCGTTCTGCGAAAAGCGGCTGTCATCTGACAGCCGCTTTTCCGGATAATCATCCGTTCAGTCCTTGCGCGGCGCCGCAGGGATTATCCCACGATCGCCCCGTCTTCCGCGCCTTCGTCCACGCTCAGCAGCCGCAGGTTCCCCTGCCCGTCCAGCGCGGAAAGGATCATGCCCTGGCTCTCCACGCCCATCATCTTCCGGGGCGCCAGATTGGCCAGCACGATCAGCTGCTTCCCGATCAGCGCTTCCGGCTGCGGATAGTACTTCGCGATACCGCTGAGAATGGTGCGCTCGCCGTCGGCGCCCAGGCTCAGGCGGAACTGCAGCAGCTTGTTGCTCTTCTCCACCTTCCGGCAGTCCAGCACCCGCGCCACCTGCATCTTGCACTGATCAAAGGCTTCGATGCCGATCTCCGCCGGGAATTCCGGCTCTTCGTGCTTTTCTTCCTTCTTCTGGGCTTTCTGATCCTTTTTCTCCGCTTTTTCCGCGGCCTTCTCTTCCTTCTTCGCTTCCTTGCCGCTGTCGCCGCTGAGCGCTTCCAGCTCCTTCATCACATCGATGCGGGGGAACAGCGCGTCGCCCTTGCGGACGTGGAGTCCGTCCGGCAGCATGCCGAAGCACTTCAGGGAATCCCAGGTCTTCAGCTGTTCGTCCTCGACCCCCAGCTGCGCAAAGATTCTTTCCGGCGTGGAGGGCATGAACGGCCCGATCAGCACGGCCACGAAGCGGACGCATTCGGCCAGCGTCAGCAGCACATTCCCCAGCAGGCCCTTTTTCTCAGGGTCTTTTCCGAGCACCCAGGGCTGCGTCTGGTCAATGTACTTGTTGCATTCACCGATCACCTTCCAGATCTCGGAAAGCGCCTGGGAGAACTGCAGCTTCGCCATCTGGTCGTCCACCAGCCCGGGCAGCGCCGCGCAGTGCGCCCGCAGCTCCGTGCCGGCAGGTTCTTCCGTATTCCCGTCCCATGCGGGCAGGACGCCGTCGAAGTATTTCTCAATCATGGCCACGGTCCGGCTGACCAGGTTGCCCAGGTCGTTCGCCAGATCCGCGTTCATGCGGGTCAGGAAGGATTCATTCGTATAATTGCCGTCCGCGCCGAAGGGCATCTCCCGCATCAGGTAGTAGCGCAGGGGATCCACGCCGTAGCGGGCGACGATGGGTCCGGGGTACACGACGTTCCCCTTGCTCTTGCTCATGCGGTCCGCGCCGAAGAGCAGCCAGCCGTGGCCGAAAACCTGCTTCGGCAGCGGGAGCCCCAGCGCGTGCAGCATGATGGGCCAGTAGATCGTGTGGAACCGGACGATTTCCTTGCCCACCAGATGCACGTCCGCCGGCCAGTATTTCTGATACAGCTCATCATGATCCGTGCCGTAGCCCAGCGCGGTGATGTAGTTGCTCAGTGCGTCGATCCATACGTACACGGTATGCTTCTCATCGAAGTCCACCGGAATGCCCCATTTGACGCTCGTGCGGCTCACGCACAGGTCCTGCAGCCCCGGGCGCAGGAAATTGGTCAGCATTTCATTGGCCCGCTTGGCCGGCTGGATGAAGTCCGGATGGGTCTCAATGTAGTCGATGAGCCAGTCCTGGTACTTGCTCATCTTGAAGAAGTAGCTTTCCTCTCTCATGGGCTGGCAGGGGCGTCCGCAGTCCGGGCAGACCTTCACGCCGTCCTTCTCCACCAGCTGCGTGGGCGTCCAGAAGCTTTCGCACGGCGTGCAGTACATCCCTTCGTATTCCGCCTTATAGATATCCCCTTGCTCATAGAACTGCCGGAAAATCTTCTGAACAATCCGGATATGGCGTTCCTCCGTGGTCCGGATGAAATCATCGTATTCGATGTTCATCAGCTTCCACAGATCCTGTGTTTCCGCAACAATCCTGTCCACGTATTCGATGGGCGTTACGCCGGCTTCCGCGGCCTTCTTCTCGATCTTCTGGCCGTGTTCATCCGTCCCTGTCAGGAAATAGGTATCATATCCCTGCAGCTTCCGGAACCGGGTCATGGTATCCGCCGCCACGGTCGTGTAAGTGTGTCCGATGGTCATGTTGCCGGAAGGATAGTAGATCGGCGTGGTGATATAATAGGTTTTCTTTCCGTTCGTGTTCGCCATGGTATTCGCCCCCTGTCCTCTTATTCGGGCAGGCCGCGGTGGCCGCCCCTCCCCCTCTGAATAGGGGAACAATCCGCTGTCCGTATGGAAAATGGGCCCTTGCGACGCAAGAGCCCATCCAGCTTCCCTTAACCGATTACTGAGCTTCGGCCGCGGTCTCCACGGGATACACGGAAACCTGCTTCCGGTCGCGGCCCAGCCGCTCAAAGCGGACGATGCCCGTCTCCTTCGCGAAGAGGGTGTCATCCTTGCCGATGCCCACATTCAGGCCGGGATGGATCTTGGTGCCCCGCTGCCGGACCAGGATATTTCCCGCCAGCGCCAGCTGGCCGTCCGCCCGCTTCGGGCCCAGACGCTTGGACTCGCTGTCCCGGCCGTTCCGGGTGGAGCCCATTCCCTTTTTATGCGCGAACTGCTGCAGATTCAGCTTCATCATGGTCTTTTCCTCCGTTCTCTGATTTCAAATTTGACATATCCGGGATACGTGTCCTGCAGATCCGAGAGTCCCTGTCCCAGGGCGCCCATCAGCAGCTCTGCGCCGGCTGAGGCTTCCCCTTCCAGGGCCGGGAGTGAAAAGTCCAGCAGGCCTTCCCGGTTCTCCCTCAGGATCACCCGGATTCCCAGCAGGCTTTCCAGCGCGTTCACACAGGTGCATCCCAGTACGGAAACGCCCGCACAGATGATGTCGCTTCCCGCTTCAGCGTACCCGCTGTGGCCGGAAGCCCGGAAGCCTGTGTACCGCCCCTTATCCCGATACAGGACGGCGGAGATCATTACGCGTTGATCGCGGTGATTTCCACCTTGGTGTAGGGCTGACGATGGCCCTGGGTCCGATGATAGTTCTTCTTGCTCTTGTACTTGTAAACCCGGATCTTTTCACCCTTCACCTGAGCGACGACCTTGCCTTCCACCTTCGCTCCGGCCAGAACGGGATTGCCGACCTTGACTTCGCCTTCGCCGCCGATCATCAGCACGTCGAAGGAAATCGCGGAATCCGCTTCCTGATTCACCTTGTCGATATAGATCACATCACCCTGGGAAACCCGATACTGCCGACCGCCTGCCGCGATAATCGCATACATGCTTCAGCACCTCCTGAT
>JAFRGU010000137.1 GCA_017433675.1 Clostridia bacterium | reverse complement strand
CACTGCATGAATATGAAAGCGGCGGAGAGGTTCAGTATGATCCTGCACTGGCCAGGGCATACGCGGCGTATATGCTCAGCCAGATCCGGTGACCTGTTTGCAATTTTCAACAAGGCGGCAGTGATGCCGCCTTTGATACTGAGACAGGCTTTCAGACCGTACAGGTGAGATGGCATCTTTTGTATTTGCGAAGCCCGCTTATAAGGAATCAGAACGTCATGCAGGGGCCTGATAATCATTATTTCAGACTCAAAGGGATACAGGAGGGACAAGCAATGGCAGATATGTCTTTAACGCTGGGAGAAATACTGAGTGATCCGCGAATCCGGCCGATTGCACCGGACGCGATCCGCGCCCGGGATCTGAGCAGGGAAGAGATGTGGCATAAAACCCTGGAACAATTGAAGAAAGAGCATTTTGGCGGAGATCTTTCTGCCGGATTCGACAGGCTGTTTGCCGCTGCGGAAAGCGGTGCATGGTATTATCCGCTGTATACTGATGACGAATGCGCCATTGAAGAAGCACGAAAAGGCGTCAGTATCGTCTGGTTTCCATCATCGGACAAACTGGCGGATGAACGACCTTATATCCTGCTTGTACCCGGCGGCGGTTTCGTGAATGTATGGAATCTGACAGAGGGCTGGCCGGTAGCGGCTCAGTTCAACCGTCTCGGTTATCATGTGTTCATTCTGACCTATCAGGTATCCGGAGAAAAATGCCTGCTGGACCGGAATATGTGCGATTTTGCCCGCGCCCTGGAATTCGTCCGAAAAGAGAAAAGCCGTTTTCATGTTCAAGCCGAAAGGTATATTACCTGCGGTTTTTCCGCGGGCGGATATCTGGTCAGCCTCTGGAATACGACAGAGAAGGGGTATGCAGCTTTCACACTGCCGAAGCCGCAGGCTACTTTTCCCATTTATCCCTTCATCAGTCCGAAACGCGAACTGAGCGGGGACAATCCTGAAACGGATACAGAAGAGGACCTGAAGGAGGATTTCCGTCTGTATGGCTGTACAGCCTGGGAAGCGGTCAGGCAGGCTTATGAAATTCCGGAGCACGCGGAGGGCTTTCCACCCACTGCGATCTTCCTGGCAGCAGGTGATGAGCTGGTCAGCCCGGAACATTCAAAGATGCTGGCTGCAGCCCTGAAGCAGATGTCCATTCCCTGCCGGCTTGAAATCGGGCCGGAGGGCGGTCATGGCTTTGCCGACGGCACAGACATGTGCATGGCCGGATGGACGGAACGGGCTGTACGCTGGTATGAGTCCCGGAATCCGGTGCAGACGTCCGGGAAACAGTAAATCAGAAATCAGGCTGCCCTGATGATGGAGCGGGAAGACAATACGAGGAGCTGAATCAATGAACCGTCTGGATCCTGACACCAAGCGCAATGAAAATCGCCTCTTTTCTGCCGTATTCCTGTTCTGGTTCTCGGTCTATACCTATCCATCCTTTCTGACGAGTTATGCAGTCAATACACTGCATGCGACAAATGTCCTGGCCGGGATGATTGTAGGCAGCTATGGCCTGACCCAGATGATTCTGCGGATTCCGCTGGGCATACTGTCCGATGTCCTGAAAAGACGAAAACCATTTGTCATGCTGGGATTTGGGCTGTCCATCGCGGCCAGCGGCGGGCTCGCCCTGGTGGATATCCTGGCGGGGAGAGAAATCGTTCCGGAGGGCCTTGCCCTGGCTGCGCTTTTCTGCCGGGGTGTGTCCGGAATGACAGCGGCTGCGTGGGTTAATCTCTCGGTCCTTTATTCCTCCAACTACCACGGAGAGGATCTTGCCCCGGCGATGAGCCGGCTCATTGTACCCCAGTGCGGTTCCCAGATTATCGCGATGCTGCTTGGAGCGCAGCTGGCCGGGCGGCTGGGCGAGCTTTACGCCTTCCTGCTGGCTACGGCGGCCGGAGTGGCGGGATTGCTGGTCATGGCCCGAATTCAGGAGACACGTCCAACGGGAGAACCCATGACGATCCGGGCTCTAGCTGTGGTGATTCGCAACCGTCAGCTGGTGCAGGGCACAGTGCTGGCTACCGTCTATCAGCTGGTGGTTTGGGCAACGGCACAGGGCTTTGTGCAAAACTGGGCCCGGGACGTGATTGGCATGACGACTGCCGAACTGGGATTTCTTTCTGTGGCCAACCTTCTGCCGAACACCATTCTTTCCCGTTTCAGCGGTACGGTATTCGCTCCACGGTTTGGACGGAAAACGGTATTGGGTGCGGGGTTCGGCTTTCTGGCTGCCGCCTGCTGTTTCTATCCTCAGACCGATTCCATGTGGTCCCTGATGGGTGCGCAGGCGCTGCTCGGATGCGGCGTCGGCCTGATTATGCCGCTGACCATGGCCAGCGCCATAGAAACCGTGCCGGAGAACCGGCGCGGTGCAGCGATGGGGATTTATCAGGCGATTTACGGTCTGGGCATGTTTGCAGGGCCGGTGATTGCGGGATGGGTCATTGAAGAATTTTCAAAAGCATCCGCTGGTGAGGAAACCATCCGGCCGGGATATACGGCGAATTTTTATGCCATGGCCGCAATTGCCGTAATCGGAGGCATTCTGGCAGTTTTGCTGACTCAAGGGAGAAGAAGACAGTCAAAGTAGATGAATCATGTTCATTGCTCCGGCCGGGATTCAGCTGGAACTATCAGCATCATTCATCCTGTCCGGATCACATGCCTGCTCGAAACGCAGGAAATACAGTACCGCGGCCCAGCCGATTCAGTGAGCGGCAAAGTAACAAATTCCGGATATGACGGGGAAAGGAAGACTGGATGCGGAGAATGGAAAAACTGAACCGGGGGCTGATCGCTGCCCGGGCGGGAGAGGGAATATACCTCAGCTGGCGGTATCTGGGAGATGAACCGGATGGAATCATCTGGCGGATATACCGTCAGCGGAGAAATGGATCATGGGAGCGGCTGACGGAGATCCAGCCGAGAGATGTGCTCCCTGAAAGCAACTACGCGGAGAATCCGGGTATCGTGAAGAAAAACACAACGCCCTGCTGCTATGTAGATCCGGAAGGACAGGAGGGGGACAGCTATGCCGTTGCCCCTGTGATCGGTGGGAAGGAAGGAATCCGCGAGCAGATGATGCTGCCAATGCTGGAACCTCTCGCAGGGGCGGACGGACAGGCTTTCAGGGCGGCGGTGCACCGGATTCCCATGTGCCCGCCCCCGAAAAGGGTTCCGCTCGCGCACTTTTCCTACCGCGGAGTTTCGGTAGGCCCGGGGTGTGCGCCGGATCCCGGGGTTTTCCGTCTGGATAACGGAGAAGACTGGTACCGGGTGGATATGGATCTTCTGCGTTCTTTCAGGGAACCATATGAAAACGGGGAAGCCGTGAGCCCGGAGACAATCTGCGGAATATGCGACCGGATTTCCGGATATCTGGGAATGCCATTTGAACTGAAGACCAGGCTGGAGAACGGACGGATCACAGACGGCATGTACAAAGAGCTGGAAGCTGCGTTCATTCGTTATGTGCGCAATCTGGACAGCGGCGAATCACTTCCCTTCGCGCGGACACCTTCCGGATCGATTGAGACGTCCCTGTCTTCGGAGTATTGTACGCAGGATATGAGTATCGGAGATTTTGACGGGGACGGCGAGTATGAAATTGTCGTGAAGTGGCGGGCAGAAAGCCCGGATCCCATGTTCTCGGATCCGATTTATCGGCCTGATTTCAATCTCAGCGCTCCGGAATATATTGATGTATATAAGCTGAACGGAAAACTGCTTATGCGCATCGACATGGGATACAATGTGAAGTCCTCCAATGATCATGAAACCATGCTGCATGTTCAGGATTTCAACAGGGACGGCCGGGCGGAGATTATCCTGAAGACTGCACCCGGAACCAGGGTCGGCTATTGGGATGAAGCTGAAGGCTGTGTGGTTTATCCCGATGACCAGGGCCATGTGGTGGGCGGTGAAGAAGGACTCAAATGCACCACAGAACGGTTTATCCGGGATTTTGAGGAGGGAGACGCTGACGAACTGAAACGCAAGTGGTCTCTGTTCAACGGCTTTGATATCTGCTACAGATCCCCTGTCCGCTCTGCCGACAATGATGGGCCAAACGATCCGGCAAAGAAGGCATGGATCAAATCCTACCATATCGGTCCCATGGGACCGGGACACCGGGAATACGTGACCGCCATTGGATATGACGGCAGGCAGGGAGTGATTCTGGACAGCGTCGATTTCGCTTTCCCATGGATTTCCGTGTCTTCAGACGGAGACGATTTCGCCCTGGATCCCATGACCCAGCGCGGAAATTTCTGTACCATTACCAACCCGCTGCCCGGAGCGGACACCATGGACAGCTACAAGGTCCAGATTATGCAGAAGGAAGAGGGGTATTTCCTTTCACACCGCTGGAAATATCCGGTATGGGGAGACGGCCAGGGCAATCGCGCCAACCGCTATGCAGGCGGTGTCGCATGCCTGGACGGGAAAAACTATTATGCCGTGATTCAGCGCGGATACTATCAGCGAACGACTTTTGCCGCATATACCATGCAGGGATCAAAGCTGATGCCGCCGGCGACCTTTGACTCGGAGGATCCCTGCTGCTGGACGCTGGGAGACGGACCTGATCTTTACCGGGCCCGGGGGAACCATTTTACAGATATGGCAGATATTGACGGCGACGGCCGGGACGAGATAGTGCTGAAGGGCATGAATCTCAGCCTGTCCGACGATGGGGCACACCTGCTGCCCAGGGTGCTGTGCGGAGACATTATGCCCATGCTGAACGGGACAGGCCATCAGCCGGCATTCGGAGAGAACATTGCGACCGATGCAATCCGCAAAACCAAAGGCAATGCCTGGGCAGGACTGCAGCACGGCGACCGCAGCGCTTTGCTGCCGGTTAACGCTGCCGGTGATATCCGTATCTATTCCGGAACGGAGGAGTATACGCTGGATGACCGGCATACCGGGCGACAGTACGGCTGGCTGCCGGGGCCGGAAGCCCATGATCCCAACCGGGGACTCAGGCGGGTAAACGGGAAACTGGTTTGGGAAAGCTCGATGGTTTTCGGTGAATTCTCCGGGGATGACGACGAAGGCTCCGTGGCAGGCAACTTTTCAAACCGATGGCCCGGCGCCATGGCGGGCGGATCTGAGTGCGGCCATCGGGTGCGGAGCCTGGTGGACGGGCGCGTCCTGCTTGAAACAGACAGTCCCCGGGGAATTCCTCAGGGTGAGAATGCATTCTGGTTTGGCCCGGGACTGACTCACTATGCGTGCAATGGGAGTGAAGTGCATATTCCGGATCAGGACACGCTTCATTTTGAGCCCTATCTCACAACCGGACTGATTTCCACCGGCAGCAAACGGACGCCCACACTCAAGGCGGATCTGTTCGGCGACTGGCGGGAGGAGCTGATTCTGACGGATGCGGACCATCATATTGTGATTGTACGAACCCTTGCGCCGACGGAATACGGTATCCGGTGCCTCATGCATGATCCCTGGTACCGGAATGCCGCAGCAAATCAGAATATCTGCTACAACCAGGTGGGCTTTGCCTCCTTCTACCTCGGAGATGAAGCACCCTTGCCGGCAAAACGCACGGATATCTGTTTTTGCTGACACCTTTTCAGAAGATGTGCGGAAAACAAGATTATTATGCAACAGCCGGAAGCCCGGAGAACGGCACAGACCAGGCAGTCATATCCATCCGCCTTCTGAAGCTGCCGGATGAGAAACGGCCTTTGATCCGCCTGAATCTGAAAAATCTCTGCTTCACAGCCCCCGGGACGATGGCATGTATTCCGGAATATTGACTCTGAACTGAAGCAGGGGTATAAAATACTGAGGAATACGAAAGAATGATGCCGGTAAAGGAGAAGTTTATGGAATTTGGGATGCCGACGCTGATTGAGAACCGGACACTGGCGGAGAATATTGAGCTGTGCAGGAGTCTGGGACTTCGCTTCATCGAACTGAATATGAACTTCCCGGAATACCAGCTGGAACACCTTGAGAAGAAGGCGCTTCTGATCGATTCTGCGGAGAAAGGCGGCGTTTATTACACAATCCATCTGGATGAAAACCTGGATATTGCGGACTTTAATCCGCTTGTCACGGATGCATATCTGGAGACAGTCCGACGGGCTGTTGCGGTGGCGAAGGAGCTGATTCCCCTGCGGGACCATTATGGAGACCGCAGTCAGCCGCTGACCCTGAATATGCATATGAATCACGGAATCCATATTACACTGCCGGACCGGAAGGTACAGATGTATGAGCGCGATTTTGAACCCTATATGTCAGCGTTTGCAGCAT
>JAFRGU010000136.1 GCA_017433675.1 Clostridia bacterium | reverse complement strand
GGTTTTCATCTCAAGCACCCGCAGTCCCTCTTCCGGGTTGGGGAAGCGCAGTTCAAAGTGCAGCATCCCCTTCTCGGTGTTGATCAGCGGGAAGGAGGCGTCCGGGCTGAAACCGATCTCCGGCATTTCGGCATGTTCCGCATAGTAAGCCATATCCTCCCAGCCGCACTCCTCGTCGCCGCCCAGAATCATGCGGATGCTTCTTTTCAGGGGAATCCCCGCTTCCCGGATCGCCTTCATGGCATACATCGCAGCCAGGCTGGGGCCTTTGTCGTCATTGGTTCCGCGGCCGTAGATCCTGCCGTCCTCGATCTCCGCGCCGAAGGGCGGCTTGATCCATCCATCCCCCACCGGCACCACGTCCAGATGACCCAGGACCGCGATTTTTTCCTCCGCGTCTCCCAGCGTCAGATCACAGGCATACCCGTCAAAGGTCCGGGCAGCAAAGCCCATCTTCCGGCCAGTTTCCACCGCCAGGTTCATCATCCGGCCGATCTCTTTTCCAAAAGGCGCGCCCTCCGCGGGAGCATCCTTGATGGAAGGAATTTTGATCCATTCCTGCAGAGTCTTCACAAATTCATCCCGGTAGCTCTCAATCAGATCATGCAGTTTCTGTTCCATGCTGTTTCTCTCCTGTCCGTTTTTTGTAAATCCTGTGATGTTTTCTTTTCAGGATATCCGGGAATTGTCTTCAGTCAAAGGCATTCCGGTAATCCCGGCTTTTCTTCTTCGGCGCGTCGGGATCAATATACTCGATCTCCAGCCGCTGAAAGGGAACCGCCTCAAAAAAAGCATCCGGGGAAAAACGGGTCATGCCAAACTCTTCCCATTCCCGCTGATTTTTATCCAGCCAGACCGGTTCCGGAAGATCCAGCTCATGACATGCTTCCAGCAGCGCCTCCCGGGGATCGTCCCGGGTGCAGGCCACCGTCGCCTGTCTCGCAATCCGATGGCTTTCAATCGTCTTCACCCACAGGCCAGATGCCATGCTGCGCCCTCCCTGCTGCCTGTTTCTTCAAGGTCTCAACCCCTGTATTCTATCATCCAAAATCTGTTTTTTCAACCGGCAGAAGCATCATATCCTTCAGCGCCGCGAAAAAAACGCCCATGTCCGTGAAATGTATTCCGACACAGGCGTTTTTTTTATGCTGCATTCTTTTGTGCGGCAGAAATATATCCTGACCCTTTCAGTGCCTGATGCCCAGCGTCTTTTGGATATCGCTGTCTCCGGCAGCGGGGAAGTGCGTTTTCACCTGGGAAACGATCCGCTTCCAGGATGCCTCCGGAGAAAGTCCGGACTGATTAACCCAGTCATAGCCCCACTTCGTTTCCGGGGTCATCAGCGTGGCCACATGCCATCCGTAAGGTTCTCCCCGTCGGTTTGTTTTCTGCCGGAAGTCGCTCATGATCAGAAAGGCATGCATCTGCAGATCGGTCAGTGCTCCCTCGAACCCCTTTTCAACCTTTGCTTTCTTCCGGATATCGCAGGACATTATCTCGAGGCCAACCGCATCCTCATTCAGCTCCAGCGCATCCAGCAGTTTTTTATTCCGTCCCGGCATCCGGCCGTCGGCATACATTCCCTCGTAGTCATAACCGTCCCGCCGGTAATTCGCAAACTCGGGAAACCAGGCTTTCGAAATAAAGCCGGCTTTCCTGTCAAAGAATTTCCCATAGGCAACCTGCTCATTGGAAGCCAGGATCTGCCGCCACGCCCAGGGATCCGTCGAAAAATCATCCGTCCACCAGGCTTCCGGAGGCGTATGCTCTTCCACGGAAAATCCGGGAATCGTTCCTGAGAAAAGCGGAAGAAAGCCGACCCGCTGAATCAGTTCCAGCAAATCCTCCGGAGAACGCAGGCAGTCCGGATCCGTTCTCCTGCATCCCTTCATGATCCATGTTCCGTCAATGGTTTCCATGACCTGCTTCCTCCGGTGTTCCTCCAGTTTTTTTCCCCGGCCTGATTTGATTTGGTTTACGGTTCCTGCTGATCCTGCTTCTCATCAGGATGGAGAGCCTGGATGACCGCCTCCGCGCTTTGCCGGGTCATTCCCTTCACCGCTGTGATTTCTTCGACCGAGGCCTCCCGGATCTGTCTGAGGCTGCCAAAAGCTTTCAGCAGTGCTTTCCGCCGGGCCGGGCCGATGCCCGGGATCTCCTCCAGCTGGCTGTGAGTAAAGGCTTTTGCCCGCAGAACCCGATGATGAATAATGCCGAAGCGGTGCGCCTCGTTCCGGACCCGCTGTACGAGCTGCAGCTCCGGAGTGTGGTGATCCAGCCGGATCGGTTCCTCCGCTCCGGGCAGCCAGATCTCCTCCTCCTTCTCTGCCAGGCCGAACAGCTTCGGCGGAGTCACGCCGATCTCGTTCAGCGCCTCCATGGCGAACCGGACCTGCTGAGGCCCGCCGTCTATGAGGATCAGATCCGGCAGATCGGAAAACTTGCCGTCCGGAATCCCGTTCGCCTGATCCTGAAGCGCATGGGAATATCTCCGTCCCAGGACTTCTTTCATGGAGGCAAAATCATTGGCGCCCTCGACGGTTCTGATCCGAAAACGCCGGTATTCCTTCTTGGCAGGTACTCCGTCAATGAAAACCACCATGGCTGCCACATTCTGCTGTCCCTGGGTGTTGGAGATATCGTAGCCTTCGATCCGCCTCGGATATGTATCCATTCCGAGAATCTTGCCCAGGTTCTCCGCCGCGCCGATGGTACGCTCCTCCTGGATCGTCCGCCGGGCATTCCGTTTCTTCAGGGCATCCTCCGCGTTCTTCACGGCCAGCAGAACCAGCTCATGCTTCTCTCCCCTGCGGGGAATCCGAAGCGTCACCGCGCTGCCTTTTTTCTCCCGCAGCCAGATCTCCAGCTGTTCCTCTGCTCCCTCCGGCAG
>JAFRGU010000135.1 GCA_017433675.1 Clostridia bacterium | reverse complement strand
TGATACCACCCCTCTTTGAGGATCTGCGAGCAGAAGATGGTCGATGATTTCCTGCGGCGGCGGTGTACCAGTTCCTTTATCGCATGAAGATCATTTTTGGTCAGCTCAATGTCAAGCCATTCATCAAACATCATATGAAGCAGAGTATGTCCAGAGTTGCCCATTGTATCGACAATGGGCCGATGGAAGGTTTCTGGGGTATTTTGAAGCGGGAAATGTACTATGGCAAGAAGTTCACCTCAAAAGGAGACCTGATTACTGCTGTTGAATCCTACATCAGGTATTACAACACAGAGCGGACCCAGCGGAAGCTGCATCTGATGACACCTGCGGAATTCCATGATCATTTCGATGCTGCGGCATAAGAATACCGCCAGCCGATTATTGCTCTGACTGGCGGTAAAGAGCTTTTTAATTATTCACTGTCCTCTTGACGGGTAGCACACCATTGCGGCAGCTCCCTTCCTCTTTTCTCATTTTCCGATCCTTCCGTACCGCTTCGTGATCTCATACAGCGTCTTCACTTCCTTCTCTCCGAATTCATCCTTCAGAAGACGCCATTTCCAGTTGTTTCCGTAGGTGGAAGGAGTGTTCATCCTTGCCTCGTTTCCGAGCCCCAGAAGATCCTGCATGGGGATGATGCAGAGTCTGCTGACGCTTCGCATGGCGGCGCAGACCAGGGGCATATACATCCCGGCGTCAGGAGTCGTGTGGTCGCAGAAATAGTCTCGGACTGCCTCCTTCTCCTCCGGCTTCAGGCCCGCGGTAAACCAGCCGGTCACGGTCTCATTGTCGTGGGTGCCGGTGTAGACCACACTGTTCTTTTCGTAATTGTGGGGAAGATAGTCCTCCGCGCAGCCGGAATCTCTTGAGTCGAAGGCAAATTCCAGGACCTTCATCCCGGGATAGCCGCTGTCCTTCACCAGCTGACGGACGCTGTCCGTCACATACCCCAGGTCCTCCGCGATGATCTCCCGTCCCGGAAAGGTCTCCGAGACCTTCCGGAACAGATCCATACCGGGGCCCTTCTCCCAGTGACCGCTTCTTGCGTCCTCCGCGCCGGCGGGAATGGAGAAATATTCATCGAAGCCGCGGAAATGGTCGATCCGCATCACGTCATAAATATCAAAGCAGTTTTTAAGTCGTTTCAGCCACCAGGCAAAACCAGTCTTTTTATGGTAGTCCCAGTTATAGAGGGGGTTGCCCCAGAGCTGTCCCGTAGCGCTGAAGCCGTCCGGGGGGCAGCCCGCCGAGGCGGTCTGACGGCGGTCTTCATCCAGCTGGAAAAGTTCCGGATCCGCCCAGACATCCGAATTGTCGGGGGATACATAGATCGGAATGTCTCCGATGATCCGGATCCCCTTCCGGTTCGCGTAATCTTTCAGCTGCATCCACTCTTCATAAAATTCAAACTGCAGAAAACTGCAGAAACCCATACCTTCCTTCAGACGCTCCCGCGCCGCTGCCAGGGCTTCCGGATCCCTGAGTCTCAGCGGATCTTCCCACTCGTACCAGGGCCTTCCTCCGTTCTCTTCCTTCAGAGCCATGAACAGAGCGTAGTCCTGAAGCCATTCCGCCTTCTCCGTGAATGCCCGGAACTTCTCATTCTCTTCGATCCGGCTGTTTCTGTACGCCTTCCGGAGCAGCTCATAGCGGCGCTGGTACTGCAGCACGTAATCCACACCGCGCGGGTCGGAAGAAAGTCCGGCTTCGCGGCAGTCCGCCTCAGTGATCCATCCCTTTTCCACCAGCTTCTCCGGTGAAATGTAGTAGGGGTTGCCCGCGAAGGTGGATAAGGACTGGTACGGTGAATCTCCGTATCCCACCGGCCCCAGCGGCAGGATCTGCCAGTAACTCTGGCCCGCCTCTGAAAGGCGGTCCGCAAACTCATATGCTTCCCTGCTGAAGCAGCCGATCCCGTATTCGGAAGGAAGGCTGCTGATGGCAAGAAGAATTCCACTTTCTCTCATGTTGTCTTCTCCTTTATTCATTCGATCTCTGCCAGAACTCCGAAATGGTCGGAAAGCACCGGCCCGCTGATCCCGTTCAGGACCACCTTTGACTGAAGCACCCTGTGCCTTTTTGCGGTCCAGATATAATCCAGGCGCATGCCCGTATGTTCACCGTCCCTCCATCCGTCGATGTTTCCCGGAACGGTGATGCCGCTGTCTTTTATTTCGGCATCCTCATAACTGTCCTGCCACCCGAGGTCCAGGACCATGTCCCTTCCCTCTCCGCGGATCGCTGCGGGACTGTTGAAATCTCCCATAAGGAAACTGTCAGAACCGTCCTGCGGACGAAGTTTCCTTTCGCGGAGCGCCTCCTGCAGCCGTTCCATCTGCCCCCGGAAGTTTTCCTCCGGATCATTCCACCATCCCATGTGGACGCTCAAAAAGGCAGGCCCGTCAGCGGTGCAGGCCGCCAGCGCCTTCCGGGTCTTCCAGTTGGAAAAGTCCCGGACGCCGGAAATATAGAAACTGTCCGCGCCTGTAACAGGGCGGCGGCTGAAGATGGCCAGACCCTCATTGTATTTTCCGTACCCGAGCTTCGCTCCGGTCCAGGTCCACCAGTACTCCTGCTGCAGGCCCTGAAGTTCCTCCGCCAGGACCAGCGCACAGTTATCCTCCCGGACGCGGGAGTCCGGTCCGGCCGGAACCCAATGCATGGGGAGGGGGCCGGAGACCACCGGCCTGTCCTCCTCTTCACTGCATTCCTGGATCGCCGCGGCATCGATCTCTTCTTCCTTCATAAATGCCGCCAGCGCCTTCATCTTCTGATGATAAAGTTCCGGTTCAAAGTCACTTCCGTGGCTGTGAATATTGATAGTAAGCAGTCTCATAGTTCTTTCCTCTGCGTATTGAGCAAAATCTGCCCGGTGAGCAAGCTCCCCGTTCATATTTCACT
>JAFRGU010000134.1 GCA_017433675.1 Clostridia bacterium | reverse complement strand
CTCGGCTGTTGGCCGAAACGCGCGCAGCACCTGCCCCATCACCGGTCCTGATGGTCACAGTGCCCCCCGCCAGTATGATCCAGCCCTTCCCATCCGCATCCGTGCGGGTGGACGTAATGCCGTCACCGCCGGCAATGACGCTGATTTCACCATCCAGCACCAGCACCGAATTGCGGCTGCGGATGCCGTCTAGCACAGCATTCACAGCGATGCTGCCGTTTGCAATAATCAGATCCGCCTTGCTTTGAATGCCATGCTTCCGGGTGCCGTTCACAGTAAGGCTGCCGCTGCCGTTGATGGAAAGATCGTCCTCCGTGTACAGCGCCGCGCCGATGGTATCATCCGCATCCGTGAGAACAGGGCCATCGGTCAGGGTATTCTCCGTCCCCTCTGCCAGCGTAACGATCAGTTTATCCGCCTGCTTCTCATAGATAGCGGGACCCTGGAGGCTGGTAATGGAAACACCATTCAGAATCAGGCGAACCTTTGCATCCTCCTGCGCTTCGATCATGATTTGGCCGTTCAGCGTTCCGGACAGCACATAATCGCCTTTCTCCGTGATCCTGATCTCGCTGCCGTCCTGCGCTGTATTCAGGTCAATCAGCTGTGCATCACTGAAGCTCCAGGTCTCATCCACATCCCTGGTTTTATACAGCGTGCTGAGATCAGACGTTCCTTCCGCCTCCGCGTGCAGAGTCATGGATCCCAGCAGAATGCTGAGAGCAGTCAGCAGCAGGAAAACAGACTTACTTTTCATCGCGGTTCTCCCCTTTCTTCCAGTATTGGATGCTTTGCATGATCCCGCTGATGCACAGGGCAGCAAGAAGCCACCTGGAAATATGGTTATCGATAAAGTTCATCATCGGGTTGAACTGATCAAGGATCAGAAACACACCGAACATGAAGGACAGGATTACTGTCAGATGGCTGAATATCGTCCGTGTTTTACTCATGCGTTTTCACCTCCGCAATCAGCAGCGCATCGCTGCTTTCTCTTCCGCCGCCGGAAGGCTCATTGATAATTTCATTGTTCCACACCATGATGGAGGAATTGCCGCCATCCAGATTATAGGCCGCTTTGCAGCCCAGATCATAAAACAGCCGGCTCAGATCAGGCAGGGTCATGCCCGCAGATTCACCACGTCCGTCCACCACCACCAGGCAGTAATGCCCAGGCTCATAATAGCCAATGGCGGTACGGGGATTGGCGGATATGATGCGGCCCGTGCTGTCGAAGGAAGTCAGAACGGTGCCGTCGGTATCCAGCAGTGCCGGTCCGAAGGTCCAGGCCTGCCAGGCTCCCTGAGCCACCGCCTCCTCCACGGAAAAGGAAGATCCGGGCATCACGCGCATGGTGCCGTCGTAGTAAAGCACACATACATCGCAGCTGGTTTGGTTGGCCCGGTAAATCACGCCGTTGCGGATCACCACGCCCTCGCTGGTATTGCCATAGTAGTCTCCGTTGACAGCCAGGAGGGCGTTGTTCAGAAGCGCCATGTCTTCAATGCTGTCCCGGAAACCGGATCCGTAGGTGCCCCGCGCCAGAGCCGACTGGAAGCATGTGATATCCCGCACATAAATATCCGCCAGATAATAATTCGTACGGCCCAGGGTCTCCTCGCTGACAGTGATGGAAATATCCGGGCTGGAATAACTGTTTTCTGTCACAACCACCGTATCAGTATATTTATCGGTGAATTTCCCGCTGATCGGCACATCATCCGCTTCCCCGGTGTCGCTGTCGCTTTTCCCGGTCAAAGCGCTGCCGCCTTTGCTGTTCATACCGCTTTTGTTTCCTCTGCCGCCGTTATTCCGCGTGCCGCCTTTGGCAGAAAGCATCGGCACATCGCTCATACCCGCGGATGCGATCAGGATGGCATCATCCGGCAGAGAAAGGCTGGATCCATTGGAGGAGCTGTCCGGCTGATACGGATTGCTGATGACAATCCCCATGCCCTGCTGCGGTCTTGGCAGTACATGATGAAATAAGGCAAATGCGACCAGACCCAGGCCGGCGCAGAGAAGATCGATCAGGATGT
>JAFRGU010000133.1 GCA_017433675.1 Clostridia bacterium | reverse complement strand
GCTTTGTGCTCCTTCCCGCTGTATATTTTCGTCAGTTGTTGACATCACTGCAGGATAGAAATATACTTTTTTATAAGGGCTTCATGCAGACATATTCTGTACTGATCTCCGGTCAGAATGCAAAACAGCAGAAACGTGTGTCGCGCCTGCGGCCGCGAAAAACCCGCTGCAGAAATTCCCTCATTCTGAAAAAAGCCGCAGCAGAAATATGAAACGGAGGAGACAAACCATGAAGAAATGGACCCTGACCCTGATCACGCTGGTCATGGCGCTGACCCTGACCGGTGCCGCGCTGGCAGAGGAAAGCCCGGACGGGCTGCACGCCAGCATCCAGCATGTGACGGATTCCCCCGCGTGGGTGGTGAACCTCCCGGCGGCGCAGGATGAGAACGTGACCCAGCTGTTTGTGGTCGCCGGCCTCGGCATGGACAAGACCACCGCAACCATCTCGATGCACCAGCGGGATGAGGCGGGGAACTGGAAGCAGATCCTCTCCACCCCCGGCTTTGTGGGGCTGAACGGTCTCTGCCCGGATGCGGACCACAGGGAGGGCTGCGGCCAGACTCCAATCGGGATTTATCACTTCAACAAGGCGTTTGGGATTGCCGCCGACCCCGGCTGTGCGATCCCCTACATTCAGGTGGACGACAACACCTGGTGGTCCGGCGACCCCGACCGGCAGTATAACCAGATGGTGGACATCCGGGACGTTCCGGAACTCGTCATGGACGACAGCGAGCATATCACGGACTATGAGTATCAGTACCAGTACTGCCTGAACATCAGCTTCAATGAGGAAGGCACGCCCGGCCGCGGCTCCGCGATCTTTCTGCATTGCTTCGGCCCGCTCAAGCCCTACACCGGCGGCTGCGTGGCCCTTCCCGAGAACCTGATGAAGCGGGTGATGCAGACAGTCCGGGAAGACTGTGTGGTGGTCATCGACACGTTGGAGAACCTGGGCGGCAGTTTCTGAGGTAATTTCAAACAGACGGTGCAGATCGTTTCTTTCCATTTTCTTTGGGAACACCCCGCCGCCGCAGGTGTCCCCTCCCCGGCAGGTTACACGCACTGCTCAATGATGCCGCCGTCGTGATCGCTCTGATTGATCCCATCAATATTATCAAAAATCGGAACAGCAGCGCATCTCACAGAGCAAGGAGGAATCTGAAATGTCCGGACTGTCTCTGGATCTGGATCGTGGATACTTCCGCAATGAAGGCGTCAATGTGATGGCTTTTGATGACATTTACCCCGAAGGTCATCAGTCCGGTGTCAGCGTGCTGATGCACGGCCGGAGAATCGCAACCTGCGGAGATGTGCGCTTTGAACCGACGCCCGGGCAGTGGCAGCCTGTGCCCGGGCAAGTCAGCCGGAAGCTGGATGCGCAGCGGAATGCGATCATCACCCGGCTGCGCTTTCCCGATGAAAAAAAATCACTTCGCGGGACGAATCCGATGGTCTATCCGGATCTGGAGCTCAGCTATCAGGTCACAGTCCGGGGAGAAGGCGACGCCGCAGTGATTGAGGTGGATCTCGACGAACCCATACCCGAAGCTTTTGCGGGCAGGGTATGTTTCAATCTGGAGCTGTATCCGGCCGTGCTGTTTGGAAAGCCCTGGATGATGGACGACCGGTTCGGCGTCTTCCCGAGGCAGCCCAACGGGCCGGTTCGCAGACAGCCCTCGATCATTTCCCGTTCCGGTCATCAGGCTTCGCATCCTTCTTCCGGGTTCCTGGCGGAAAGAAACCGCCTTGCGGATGGGAGCCATGGCTACAATCCGATCATCGCGGATGATCTGATTGCGGAACCCTACGCAGAAGGGAAATGTCTGACTGTCTGTCCGGATGATCCGCAGACCCGTCTGCGCGTGGAATGTCTTTCTGATACAACGCTGCAGCTCTGCGACGGCCGCATGAATCACAACAACGGCTGGTTTGTGGTCAGCAGCGTCCTGCCTGCCGGCGCAACCCGCGGGGCGCTTTGCTGGCGCATCACCCCGAATGCGGTCCGGGGCTGGCGTTCGCCCGCGGTCATCCAGGTTTCTCAGGTCGGTTATCATCCCAGCCAGGCGAAGAAGGCCGTGCTGGAACTGGATCCGGAGGCGGAGATGCCGGAAACGGCGGAGCTGTATATCATGACAGATCAGGGAGAAAAGCGCCTCTCCGCTTATCCCGTAAAGTCCTGGGGGAACTTTCTCCGGTATCGCTACGGCCATGTGGATTTCTCCGGTGTCACGCAGCCGGGGCTGTACCGGCTGCGCTGTGCTGACGCGGAATCCACGCTGTTCAGGATCAGCGAAGACGTCTATAACCGCGGCGTGTGGCAGCCCGTGCTTGAATACTTCCTCCCCGTTCAGATGTGCCATATGCGTGTACAGGAGAAATATCGGGTCTGGCATGGGCGCTGCCATATGGATGACGCACGGATGGCGCCCGTCGGATTCAACCACTTTGACGGCTATGTACAGCCGGATTCCACACTGACGCATTATCAGCCGGGAGATGCGGTTCCCGGATTGAATGCCGGCGGATGGCATGACGCAGGAGACTATGACCTGCGGGTGGAGTCCCAGGCCGGAGAGGTCTATACCCTGGCGCTCGCGTATGAGGCTTTTCAGGTAGATTATGACACGACCACCATTGATCAGACGAAAAAGCTCGTGGAAATTCATGAGCCGGATGGCCGGAACGATCTCCTGCAGCAGATTGAGCATGGCATGCTCTTCGTAGTCGGAAGCTGGAACGCCCTGGGGCGGCTCTGCCGCGGAATCATCTGCAACAGCCTGCGGCAGTATGTGCTGCTGGGGGATGCAGCCGCCATGACGGACGGTGTTGCCGGGAATGAGGATGACCGCTGGGTGTTTACGGAAGAGAATCCGGCCAGGGAACTGTCCGCAGCCGCGCAGCTGGCCGCCGGCGCCCGCGCACTCTCGGAACTGAACCCCGGTCTTGCTGAGCAGGGGCTTCAGGCGGCTGAAACCATTTTTGACGTCACGGTTTTCCCGGAAGACGACGAGCGGTCCCGCTGCTCGAAAATTCATGCGGCAGTGGAGCTGTATCTTTCCACCCGCGGCGAAAAGTATCGCAGCTGGCTGCTGAACGAAGCCGATTATATAGCGCAGCACATGGAACAGACCGGGTGGATGGCTGCCAGAGTACTGGATGCGCTGCAGGATGAAGCTTTTACCGCAAAGATACGCAGTACGCTGCCGGGACTGAAGCAGAAGCTGGAGGAGCAGTGCGCTGAAACGCCCTACGGCATTCCCTACAGGCCTTATATCTGGGGGGCCGGATGGGGCATTCAGCGCATGGCGCTCCAATATTATTTCCTGCATCAGGCTTTCCCGGAAGTGTTTGACCGTGCTCCCCTGGAAAATGCCCTGCACTTTGTGCTGGGATGCCATCCCGGAAGCAACACCGCTTCCTTCGCGTCCGGTGTCGGCACGAAATCCGCCACCATCGCCTATGGGGTAAACCGGGCGGACTGGTCCTATATTCCGGGCGGTGTTGTCTCCGGCACGGCGCTGATTCGCCCGGACTTCCCGGAACTGCTGGAATATCCCTTCCTCTGGCAGCAGACGGAATACGTGCTGGGCGGAGGCTCCTCCAACTTTATGTTTATGGTTCTGGCCGTTCAGAGCCTGCTGAAAAAGAGCGCAGAATAAAACAGCATCCGGTAAGGGACGCGGAAGCTGCCCTCTCCCGGGTACTGACGGAGAATAGTCATCCTCTTTTCAGTGTTTTCATGTTTTTGGATTTGGTCGGATGCTGCAGGAATGACGAACGATGATGTCCCCCGGCAGACGGATAATCCTTCCCTCTTTTTCGGTGATGAGCCGGACTATTTCCCGGGCCGCTTCCACCCCCAGTTGCTCCATATGCGTACGGATCGTGGTAAGCGCGGGACTGACATAACCGGAAAAGATATGGTCATCGCAGCCGATGACGCTGATATCCTCCGGTACCCGGATATTGTATTCCTTCAGCGCTTCCATGCAACCGAGAGCGCTCAGATCATTGGCAGCGAAAACGGCGTCCGGAAGCCGGTATCCCTCCTGCAGGTAGCGGTGCATGGACCGGTAGGCGGCGGCGCGTTCAAAACGGCCCGGAAGGACATTTTCCTCTCGCAGAGGAATCCCCGCCTCCCGAAGTGCATCCGTGAACCCGTTCAGGCGTTGGATGCTGTCATAGTTGTTGGGCACGCCGAAGATATGCATCATATCTCTGTGTCCCAGTCCAAGCAGATATTCCGCGGCCATGCGCCCATGCTCATAGGATTCATAGATAACGCTGGAGATATTGAGCCCCGCTGTCTCCTGATCCATGAACACGATCGGGATGGGACTTTTCAGTAGCTGTTCCTTGTCTTCATCGCTCAGGCCGCCGAACAGCATGATGGCACCGTCAATGCTTTGGTTCTTCAGCCGGGGAAGCGGGGATCTGGCCTCATCCACTATGAAAATCTGCAGCTCATATCCGTGCTTCCGGCACACGTAATGAATAGAACTCACCATATCACCATAGTAGCTGCCGGTTATGGATGTCACGAACAGACCGATGTTGTGGGTCTTGGCGGCACGGAGCTGACGACCGTTTGCATTGGGAATATAGCTGAGCCGTCGGGCGGCCTCCAGCACATGCTCCCGGGTTTTGGGCGTCACGACGTCGGAACCGTTCAGCGCGTTGGAAACGGTGGCGATGGAAACACCGGCTTCCCGGGCTACATCCCGGATGGTAATCTTGTTCATGCGGATCTTCCTTCATCTGTATATGGGAATAAATCAGGTATCCATATCCGTGATCAGGGTTTCGATATCCACGCATCCCAGCACAGTCTTCAGTTTCAGTACGCAGACATCCGCGTTGTTCAGATGCATGCTGGACAGAATCTGCCGGCGGGTGCTGACGCTCAGATCAAACCGCCCGAGGAGTGTTTCGTCCTGATAGATTTCCAGAACGGATTCCTCCGCCGCGTAGCATGCTACCTCCAGCCGGGACAGCACGGTCACGTCATAGAGAGAGTAGCAGGCGAACTCTCCTTCCTTCAGCCGCAGCACATACTGCGCCCATTCGCCGTCGAAAGC
>JAFRGU010000132.1 GCA_017433675.1 Clostridia bacterium | reverse complement strand
TTCTGAAGCCCTGCCGCCCCGGTGAAAACCAGTTTGGTGAAAAGCTCCGGCCATTCGCTGGCTGCCCATGCCGCTACGCGGCACCCAAAGCTGTGTCCGACCGCCGCGCAGGGAACAAACCCTGTTTTTTCAAGCAGTTCCCGGAGCCATCCGGCAAATTCTGGCACGCCCCAGGGTTCCGGAGGCCGGCTGCTCTGTCCGAATCCGGGAAAATCGATCAGCAGCACCCGATGCCCGGTTTCCAGGACGCCGGCAAGGCTGTCCATCATCGTGCCTGTGCATCCCCATCCGTGAAGCAGCACGACCGGTTCTCCGGCTTCTCCCCGGATCTGGTACCAGGCTCTGGTTCCTTTGATGTCTGCAAACATATCTTCCGCCTGTTGTCTGATGGATCACAGGATCCATATGTAACGTTCCTTGATGGCGCTGATGCTGAATTTTCTCTGCAGCTCCGGATCTACCGGAACCTCGCTTTCCCATCGGCAGCCCAGCGCCTCGCATGTTTTCCGGCTGGGTTCATTGTCCGGGTCGCAGGTAATCACCGCGCTGCTCTTCCCGCTGCGCAGGATTTCCTCCCGGATCAGCTGGCAGGCCCGGCTCGCATAATGATGTCCGCGCCACGGAGGATCGATATGATATCCGATATGTCCATAGAAGTAGACCCCCGGACTTTCCCCGTCCCGGTAGCTGATTCGCCCGATCTCTTTTCCCTTTCCGTGCTGCGCAATCCGCCATACCCGTTCATGCCCGAAACCCAGCTCCCGGCTGGGCGGCGGCTCCCGGACAGGAATCAGATCAATAATACCGTCCGAGTATTCCGGCCTGCGAAACAGGTGATACAGTCCCATCAGACCTCCTGCACCCGGACCTGCGCCAGCAGGTTATAGAAATCCTCGGGGATGATCAGCTGCGTTCCCTCGGTCAGGACGCTGGCAGCACCGGCAGCAACACCGTACCGGAAAGCTTCCGCCATATCCCCTTCCTTTTCGTATCCCAACAGCATTCCACCCAGCATGGCGTCTCCGGCGCCGATATGGCTCTTGCTGGTCACGCGCAGCGCCGGCGCGAACAGGGTCCGCCGGCTGTCAACATACATCGCGCCCATCGCGCCCATGGAGACCACGGCATGCTCCACCCCGAGCCGGATGAAAAGCAGGGCTGCGTCCCGGATACTCCGCATCGTCCGCAGCTCCAGTCCCAGCGTCGTCTCCATCTCCCGCAGGTTGGGCTTGATCAGGAAAGGATGAGCTCCTTTCGCCGCCATTTCGAGTTCATGGCCTTCTGTATCCAGAATACACTTTTTCCCTTCCAGGCTCAGGATCAGATCCCGATAGGTGCCTCTTGGGCATCCCGGCGGAAGGCTTCCGGTCAGGACCACAAGATCGCTGTCTTTTGTCTTCTCCTTCGCCAGGTCGAAAAAAGCTTTCAGGTCCTCTTCCCGCAGGGTGGATCCGGCTTCATTCAGCTCGGTAATGCCCTTTTCATTTTTAATGACCAGCTTCAGATTTGCCCGCACCCGGCCCGGCGTTCTTAGAAAATGGTGTTCCAGACCTTCCGCATCCATCATGGTAGCCAGCTGTTCCGCGCCCCGTTCGCCCATCGTCCCGATACACTGAACGTCAAGCCCAAGCCTTTTTGCAACCACGGCTACGTTGATTCCCTTGCCGCCCATGTCCTCGCGTACTTCCCGGATGCGGTTCACCTCGCCCAGTTTCAGGCTTTCCATCTCCACCGCCCGGTCGAAGCATGGATTCAGGCAGATC